>JBDIAM010000182.1:0-6994 GCA_039812445.1 Piscicoccus intestinalis
CGCTGGGGACACCGGGGATACGGACACGCTCGGCGACCTCGTCGGGTTCGCGATCTCCGGCGGCTGGCGGGCCCGGGCGGTCCGCGGACCGGAGCGCGTCGAGGCCGTCTGGGACGACGTCGCCGGGGGACGGTCGTGAGCACGAACACCCGCCCCGGTGCGGGCCCGACCGCCTCCCGAGGCTCCGGGCGGCACGCCTCGGCGACCGCCGGTCGCCGCGCCCTGGGGGTGGGCGAGCCCGACTCCGAACGCCGGTCGAGGCGGGACCGGTCCGCCCGCAGGGCCCGCACGACCTCGGCCGGCCGCTGGATGGTGGCGGCGCTCGTGGCCGTCGCGGTGCTGTGTTCGGCGTGGCCGCTGCATCTGCTGTTCGACGGGACCACCTGGCTCTCGCGGCTCGTCGTCGTCGTGGCCGTCGTGTCGGTGACCGGCGTGCTGGCGCGCCGCAGGCTGTCGCCGCCGGGCGTGCTGGTCGCGCAGCTGGTCGCGTATCTCGTGACGCTGCTCGCGCTGTTCGGCGGCGAGACCCTCGCGCTGGGGTTCGTGCCGACCGTCGCCACCCTGGGGGCCTGGCACGACTTTCTGCAGCAGGCGGGTGCGACGCTGCGCGAGTACGCCGCGCCCGCCCCCGAGACACCGGGCGTGACGTTTCTGCTGACGGCGGCGGTCGGCGCGGTCGCGCTCACGGCCGACGCCCTCGCCGCCACGCTGCGCCGGCCGGCGCTGGCCGGGCTCGCGCTGCTGGCGCCCTTTCTCGCCGCCGTGGCCAACAGCGACGGGGGCCTGCCGCCCGGGTACTTCGTGGCGGCGTCGGCCTGCTGGCTCACCCTCCTCGCGCTGCACGACCGCGAGCTGGTCGGGGCGTGGGGCGAGCGGGCGTCGGACGCAGCCGACGACTCCTGGGGCCGAACAGACTCCACCGGGTCGGGCGCCGGGACGGGCGCCGGGTCGGGCGCCGGCTCGGGCGCACGGCGGCCCAGGAGCGGCCCGGCGGTCGGGCGCGTCACCGGCGCGTCGCGGGCGGCGGGGCGGCGCTCGAGCGCGACGGCGCTGCTCGGGGTGTGCGCGATCGTCGTGTCACTGGGCGCCGCGGCGGTGCTGCCGCATCTGCCGGTCCGGTATCTGGCCGACGGCCTGGGCACCGGCGGGATCGGGGGCCGCGGCCAGGTCGGCTTCTCGCCGTCGACGCAGATGGTGCAGGACCTGCGCAGCACCCAGGGTCGCCCGATCCTGCACTACCGCACGGACGACCCGACCCCGCCTCCGCTGCGGGTCGCGGTGTCGTCGGTGTACCGCAACGGCGAGTGGGTGCCGGACGACGACGCCGAGGTGCCCAGCACGTCGCCGCGGCTGCGCTACCCGCTGGGATGGCAGCAGGAGGTGAGCCCGGCCGAGCAGCGGCAGATCGAGGTAACCGACAACCGGCTCGCGGCGCCCTATCTCGCGTCGCCGCCGGACGTCATCGAGGGCCGGGTGTACGACGCGCAGTGGGCGCAGGGGCGCACGACGGGTGTGCTGACCGTCGACTCGGTGCCCGGCCGCTACTCCCTGACCTATCTCGACATCACGCCGGAGCCGCGGGTGCTGCGCGACGAGGAACTGCAGGTGTATCCGCGCAGCGCGCAGGAGACCCTCGACGGCTCCGAGATCACGCCGCTGGTGTGGGATCTGGCGCAGCAGGTGACGGCCGACGCCGACGGGGCGTACGACCAGGCGATGGCGATCCAGGAGTGGTTGCGCTCCTCGGGCGGGTTCACGTACTCGCTCGAGCTGGCTCCCCCGCCGCCGGGGTTGACGGAAGAGGAGGCCAACGCCACGGCCGTCGACCGGTTCCTGGAGACCAAGCGCGGCTACTGCGTGCAGTTCACGACCGCGATGGTGCTCATGGCCCGCAGCCTGGGCATCCCCGCGCGCACGGCGACGGGGTTCCTGCCCGGCACCGAGGTCGACGGGGTCCGTGAGGTCGTGCCCTCCGACGCGCACGCCTGGCCGGAGCTGTACTTCGCCGGAGTCGGATGGCTGCGGTTCGAGCCGACCCCCGGCACCCGCAGCGGCACTCCCCCGGCGTACTCGGTGGCGCAGCCCGCGCAGGGCGAGGGCACGGCCTCCCCGACGGCGAGCGCGTCGGCGGCGTCCCCGAGCCCCACGGCCGCCGCCTCGACCCCGGCTCCGCAACGACCGGAGCGCGACCTCGACGCCCGGACCCCCGGCGAGCAGCCGGCGCAGGGCCGGTCGTGGTGGTGGGCCCTGCTCGCGCCCCTGGCGCTGCTGCTCGCGGCGGCGATCCTGCCGGTCGCGGCGTGGCGCTCCCGGCGGGCGCGGCTGGCCGTCGATCCAGGCCACGGCCGGCGCGGGCAGCGGGCGCACGGTGGCGCGGACGCCGATCGGGTCGAGGCGCACTGGGCGGAGCTGCTGGAGCGCGTCGGCGACCTCGGCGTCGCTGTCGACGCGGCCGACACCTTGACGCAGCAGCAGGAGTCGTTGCGGGCGGCCGCGGCGCTGCGCGAGGACGAGGCAGCTCAGGCGGACGGGGCCGATGAGGCGCTGGTCCGCCTCGTGGCGACCGTGCAGACCGCTCGCTACGCGCCCCCCGGCTCCCTGAGTCGGGAGGCGGTGCGGCGCGTGCCCGGCGATGCGCGGCTGGTGCGGCGGGCCGTTCTTCGCGCGAGCGACCGGCGCCGGCGGCTGCGGGCGGCGCTGTGGCCGAGCGCCGGGCTGGAGGCGGTGCGCCGGCTGTCCACCCGCGGGCGGACCCCCCGGCCGCGCGAGCCCGAGCGGGAACCGGACCCCGCCGAGTTCACCGGCCGGTAGCGGAGCGCGCGTGTTCCCGGAGGCATTCGTGGCATTCGTGGCATTCGTTCAGGTGGCGGGCGCGGCACCGGCCGTGGTCGACCAGCCGCAGGTCGACCTCGCGTTCCGCGTGGTGGACCTCGTCGGCGTGTTCGCCAACGCCACGCTCGGTGGCATCATCGCCCGCACGCATCGGCTCGACGTCGTGGGGTTCGCGACGCTGGCGATCCTGTCGGGGCTCGGCGGCGGGATGATCCGCGACACGCTCCTGCAGCAGGGACCGCCGGTGGCGCTCACCGACTACGCCTACGTACTGACGGCGCTGACCGCCGCGGTGCTGACGTTCGTGCTGCGCGTCGACGGCCGCCTGTGGCAGCGGCTGTGGCCGGCGCTCGACGCGCTGGCACTCGGGTCGTGGGCGGCGGCCGGGGCGCTGAAGACCCTCTCCTCCGGCCTGGGGTGGCTGCCCGCGATCCTGCTCGGCACGATCACCGCGGTCGGCGGCGGGGCCTTGCGCGACGTCGTGTTGCAGCGGGTGCCGGCGGTGCTCGGCGGCAGCACGCTGTACGCGACGTGCGCGGTCGCCGCCTCCGGCGTGATGGTCGTCGGCTTCCACTACGGCCGGCCGGAGGCGGGGCTGGTCGCGGGCACCGCCGTCGGCGCCGGGCTGTGTCTGCTGGCGCGTCGCTACCGCTGGATCCTGCCCGACAGCGACGCGTGGTCGCCCGCCAGCGTCGTGCCGCGCGGCGCCCGCTCCGCCCTGCGGACGCGGGCACGCGCCCTGCGCAAGCGGCGGGCGAGCCGGGCTCCCCGCTCCGGCCGGTCGGCCCGCTCGGCCCGTTCGGCCCGCTCGGACCAGTCGGACCAGTCGGCCCGGTCGGCCCGGCCTCGGCGGCGCCCCGGCCCGGATCGCTCCGACGGAGACGACCCCGGCAGGTGACGGACCGCCTCCGGTCGCCTCACCGTTGCGCTCGCAGCCCAGCGTCGCGCTCGGCGCCGAACCCACAGCCGCACCGTCGGCCGCACCGGCCGCACCGGCCGCACCGACCGCACCGACCGCCGAGTGGGCTCGACTTGCATTCGGACACCGTCGCTGGGTATAGCTGATATACCCCCCCAGGGTATATCGAAGGGACCACGATGACGTTCGACAGGCACCCGCACCACGGAGACACGCACGTCGACCCCGAGGCTCACGACCACCACACCAGCCACCGGGCCCACGAGAATCACGGCGACCACGCCGGCCACGCCGGGCACGCCGACCAACCCGGCCACGCCGGGCACGGAGACCATGTCGCCCAATTCCGCCGGCTGTTCTGGATCATGCTGGCGCTGGCCGTGCCGGTGGTGGGGCTGAGCACGATGTTCGCCCACCTCGTCGGCTACCACCTGCCGGACACCGGGTGGATCCCCTGGGTCTCCCCCGTGCTCGGCACGGTCATGTACGCCTGGGGCGGCCGCCCGTTCCTCACCGGCGCCGCCGACGAGATCCGCGCCCGCCGCCCGGGAATGATGCTGCTCATCGCGCTGGCGCTCACCGTCGCGTTCGTCGCCTCGTGGGGCGCGAGCCTGGGCCTGCTCGACGGCGGCCTCGACTTCTGGTGGGAGCTGGCGCTGCTCGTCGTCATCATGCTGCTCGGCCACTGGATCGAGATGCGCTCGCTGGCGCAGACGACGTCGGCGCTCGACTCCCTCGCCGCCCTGCTGCCCGACGAGGCCGAGAGGGTCGACGGCGACGACATCGTCACGGTCTCCCCCGCCGACCTGGCGGTCGGGGATGTCGTCGTCGTGCGACCGGGTGCGTCGGTGCCGGCCGACGGCGAGATCGTCGACGGCTCGGCGAGCCTGGACGAGTCGATGATCACCGGCGAGTCGCGCACCGTGCGCCGCGGCGTCGGGGAGCAGGTCGTGGCCGGCACGATCGCCACCGACTCCGGACTACGGGTGCGGGTCACCGCGACCGGCGACGACACCGCGCTCGCCGGAATCCGCGCGCTCGTCGCCGACGCGCAGGCCTCCTCCTCGCGAGCCCAGCGCATCGCCGACACCGCCGCGGCCTGGCTGTTCTGGTTCGCGCTCGGCGCCGCGATCGTCACGGCGGTGGTCTGGAGCGCGCTGGGCCTGCCCGACTCCGCGGTGGTACGCACGATCACCGTGCTCGTCATCGCCTGCCCGCACGCCCTCGGACTGGCGATCCCGCTCGTCGTCTCGATCGCGACCGAGCGGGCGGCCCGCGGCGGGGTGCTCGTCAAAGACCGGCTCGCGCTGGAGTCGATGCGCACCGTCGACGCGGTGCTCTTCGACAAGACCGGCACCCTGACCAAGGGCGAGCCCACGGTCACCGGCGTCGAACCGGCTCAGGGTCGCGACGCCGACCAGGTGCTCGCGCTGGCGGCGGCCGCCGAGTCCGGCAGCGAGCACCCGCTGGCCCGCGCGATCGTGGCCGCGGCCGGTGACCGCGGGCTCGACGTGCCGGAGGCGGTCGACTTCACCTCCTCGCCCGCCGTCGGGGTCCGCGCGCGCGTCGAGGGCCGCGTCGTCGAGGTCGGCGGACCGAATCTGCTCGCACAGCACGAGCGCGCGGAGCTCCCGGTCGCGGCGCGGTGGCGCGTCGAGGGCGCCATCATCCTGCACGTGCTCGTCGACGGCGAGCCGGCCGGTGCGCTGCGGCTGGCCGACGAGATCCGCCCGGAGTCGCGCGAGACCGTCGACGCGCTGCACGCCAACGGGGTGCAGGTCGTCATGATCACCGGAGACGCGCAGGCCGTCGCCGACACCGTGGCCGGGCAGCTCGGCATCGATCGCGTCTTCGCGGGCGTGCGCCCGGCCGACAAGGCCGCCACGGTGCAGCGACTGCAGGCCGAAGGCCACCAGGTCGCCATGGTCGGAGACGGTGTCAACGACGCCCCGGCGCTGGCCCAGGCCGACGTCGGCATCGCGATCGGCGCGGGCACCGACGTGGCGATCGGTTCGGCCGGGGTGATCCTCGCCTCCTCCGACCCCCGCTCGGTGCTCTCGGTCATCGAGCTGTCGCGGGCCACCTACCGCAAGATGCGCGAGAACCTGTGGTGGGCCGCGGGCTACAACCTCGCCGCGGTGCCGTTGGCCGCGGGCGTGCTCGCGCCGATCGGGTTCGTGCTGCCGATGAGTGTGGGCGCGATCCTCATGTCGGCCTCCACGGTCGTCGTCGCCCTCAACGCCCAGCTGCTGCGCCGCCTCGACCTGAGCCCGGACGCGAGCGTGCGGGCGATGACGCCCCGCCCCTAACCCCGCCAATGGTCAGCGCAGGCTGTACAGTTCAGCCTGTGCTGACCATGACCTCGCGGCTGGACGTGATGAACCGGCTCGGTCGGGCGATGGCCGACCACACCCGGTCACGGATCCTGCTGACCCTGCTCGACGCCCCGGCCTACCCGGCCGATCTGGCCCGCGACCTGGGCCTGACCCGCTCGAACGTGTCGAATCACCTGGCGTGCCTACGGGACTGCGGGATCGTGCGCGGCCACCCGCAGGGCCGCCAGACCCGTTACGAGATCGCCGACCCGCACCTGACCCGGGCGCTGAACGCGCTCCTGGAGGTGACGCTGACGGTCGACGAGAGCGCCCCCTGCCTCGACCCGCGCTGCGACCTCGCCGGCTGCGAGGCCCCGGCTGACCCGCCGGCCCAGGCGGCCCAGGTGGCCCAGGCGGCCCCGGCGGCCCAGGTGGTTCGGGCATGAGCGACGCCTGCGGCTGCTGCGCCGACGAGCGCCCGGACATCGACGAGCCGGAGGACCTGCCCTGGTGGCGGGACCGGGAGGTGCTGGTGCCGGCCGCCTCCGGCATCGCCCTCGGAGCCGGTCTGCTCGCGCAGTGGGCCGGCGCGGACCTCGTGGCGCTCGGGTTCTTCTGGGTCGGCCTCCTGCTCGGCGGGTCGACGTTCGTGCCCGGGGCGTTGCGCCGGCTCGTGCGCGAGCGCCGGCTGGGCATCGGCCTGCTCATGACGATCAGCGCGACCGGCGCGGTGTTGCTCGGTCACGTCGGGGAGGCGGCGGCGCTGGCCTTCCTCTACTCGATCGCCGAGGCCCTCGAGGACAAGGCGATGGACCGCGCCCGCGCCGGGCTGCGGGCGCTGCTCGACCTCGTACCCGACACCGCGACCGTCGTCCGCGACGGGGCGACCGCCGCGGTTCCGGCGGCCGAACTGCGCGTCGGCGACCTG
>JBDIAM010000183.1:0-6984 GCA_039812445.1 Piscicoccus intestinalis
GTCGAACAGCTCGCGCTGCACCAGCGGTGGCGCCTCAACATCGTCGGTGCCGTCGACCTGCTGCCGGAGCGCACCGCCTCCCGGCTCACGGCGGCCGCGGCGTCGACGACGGGCGTGCAGGGGCTCGTCGTGAACATCGCGGTGGGCTACGGCGGCCGGCAGGAGATCGCGGACGCCGTGCGCGGCATGCTGCGGGAGGCGGCGGCGCAGGGCCGCACCCTCGAGGAGGTCGCGGCGTCCGTGCGCATCGAACACATCGCGGCGCACCTGTACACGAAGGGGCAACCCGACCCCGACCTCGTCATCCGCACCTCGGGGGAGCAGCGGGTCGGCGGCTTCCTGCTGTGGCAGTCGACGCACAGCGAGTTCTACTTCTGCGAGGCGTACTGGCCGGACTTTCGCCGGGTCGACTTCCTGCGCGCGCTGCGGGCCTACGCCGACCGGGAGCGCCGCTTCGGCTCGTGAGGCCCGAGCGCACCGGCACCCAGGCACCTGCCCGTACGCGCCCGAACCTGCCCGACTCCGTCTGGATGCACGCAGGAAACCCGTGCGCAAAGGATGTATGGCGTTTGAATAGACATCATCGAGCGTCTGCTGGACACTGGTGAACGAATCCACGCGTGCAGGCGAACGGATGCGGGGGCGTAGCCGTTCGAGTGCGCAGGAGCTGTCCGTGTCGTCGCCGTGCCCAGCCCGCGACGCGAAGCGGGAGAGGAGTGGTCCGGGGGCGTGACCCAACTGGACGAGCGGCCGACCGGCGGTCGGCGCGAGCGCGCCGCGAGCGCGCCCACGCGAGCGACGATCGGTGACCCGGCGAGCACCACCGCCACCCAGCAGCGACCCGAGCCGGGGGCGCGTCTGGACGGCTGGTGGGCCCAGGGCGTCTCCTGGTGGCGCCTGGCGATCGCCGACCTGCGCCTCGCCTGGAGTTTCGTCTACGTGCGCCACGGCGTGTGGGGCATGATCCTGCTCGCCGTCACCGCGATGACCCCGGCGTTCCTGCCGCCCGACCTGTGGGTGCTCGACCGGCTCGGCCTGCAGTGGCTCGAGGAGGGCGCCGGCCGCGTGCTGAGTACCGGCCTCATCCTCGGTGGCCTCGCCCTGCTGCTGCACGCCTGGCTGCGGTTGCGGCCCACGCCCGACCGGCCCACCGCGCCGACCTCGGCGTGGTTCCTGTGGAGTCTGCCGCTGCTGCTCGTGCCGCCGCTGTTCAGCCGCGACGCCTACAGCTACGCGGCCCAGGGCCTCATCGTCGACCGCGGCATGGACCCGTACACGACCGGCCCCATCTCGGTGCCCGGCGAATTCGCCGACAACGTCGACCCGGTCTGGCTGTTCACGCCCGCGCCGTATGGCCCGCTCGCACTCCAGATGCAGCACACGGTCGTCGACCTCACGTTCGGCAACGCGTACGTGGCCGCGGTCGCGATGCGGCTGCCGGCCGTGCTCGCCGTCGCGGTCCTCGCGATCGCGCTGCCCCGGCTCGCGGCCCGGCTCGGGCGCTCGGAGCAGGGGGCGCGCTGGCTCGGGGTGCTCAACCCGCTCGTGCTCATGCACCTCGTCGGCGGGGCCCACAACGACTCCGTGATGATCGCCCTCGTCGCCGTCGGTCTGCTGCTCGCCCTCGACGGCCGGATCGCCTGGGCCTGCGTGACGATCGCCGCCGCCGCCGGCTTCAAGCAGACCGCGATCTTCGCGCTCATCGCGGTCGCGGTCTTCGCCACCCGACGCGCCTTCGGCCCCGACCACACGATGGGCCAGTACCTGCGGGAGGCGGTCAAGGTCGGGCTCGTCTCGCTCGCCGCCTTCACGGCCCTCACCGCGCTCAGCGGCCTGGGCTGGGGCTGGGTGCACAACATGTCGATCCCCATGCAGATGCGCTCGCTGCTCGCGCCCTCGACCCTGACCGGCTCGATCGGCGAGGTGCTGTTCGGCCTCCTGGGCTTCACGCAGGCCGCCGGGGTCGCCGTGCGGGTCGTCCAGACGCTCGGCACCCTCGCCACGATCGGCGCCATCGGCTGGCTCGCCCTGCGCGTCGCGCCCAAGCACCCGATCGGCGCCGTGGCCACCGCCTTCGCCGCCTTCGTCGTCGGCGGGCCGGTCGTGCAGCCGTGGTACGTGCTGCCCGTGCTCGCCCTGCTCGGCGCCACCACCGCCTCCCGCCGCAGCGTGCAGGCCGCCGTGTGGGCGACGATCTTTCTCGTGGGCTACAGCGCCTTCGACGTCGCGATGGCCAACGGGTCCGCCGTGCTCGGCGCCGTCATCATGGGCTACGCCGTGTGGCGGCTCTGGCGCTCGCGCACCGACGTCGTCGACGCCCCGCTGGGCCCCGAGCCCCTGGCCGCCGGGCGGTCCGTGCCCGCCTGACGGGGGTGTATCGGCCCGGTGAACGATGGGCGACGCGCCGCGACGCACTCGCGGTGAACCCGCACCGGCACGTACCGTCGGTTCTGTCAGCGTCCGATCGGCACTCTCACGTCCCGGCGTCCCGATCGGTGAGCCCGACCGGGACGCGCAGGAGTGGCCATGCCGGCACAGCGGCGTTCATCCGCGACCGACCTCGACGCGAGCGCGACGCAGGCCAGGACGACCACCCGGGACCGCCGCGAGACACCGGGGGCACCCGACTCCGCGCGTCGGTCGCAGGGGGCGCTCGCCCGCTCCGGCGGCCGGCGCCTCGGTGAGTCTGGCGAGTCCGGTGAGTCCGGCGACCCGGAGTCGGTGCCGCGCACCGGATCCGACCTCGCCGCCGAGGACGGCGAGGGGCGCAAGACCTATGTGCTCGACACCTCGGTGCTGCTCTCGGACCCGCGGGCGATCCTGCGGTTCGACGAGCACGACGTCGTGCTCCCGGTCGTCGTCATCACCGAGCTCGAGGGCAAGCGGCACCACCCCGAACTCGGCTATTTCGCCCGGTCCGCGCTGCGGATGCTCGACGAGCTGCGGATCAAGGCGGGCCGTCTGGACCGGCCCGTGCCGATCGGTGCGGCCGGCGGCACCCTGCACGTCGAGCTCAACCACGGCGACGTCGCGGGGCTGCCGGTCGGTTTCCGGCTCGGTGACAACGACTCCCGCATCCTCGCGGTGGCCGCCAACCTCGCCGCCGAGGGCGCCGACGTGACGGTCGTCAGCAAGGACCTGCCGATGCGCATCAAGGCGTCGGCGATCGGTCTCGACGCGCAGGAGTACCGCGCCGAGCTGGCCGTCGACACCGGCTGGACGGGGATCGCCGAGCTGACGATCCCCGAGGCCGACATGAACGCGCTCTACGAGCAGGGCCGGGTCGTCAGCGACGAGGCCGCGCAGCTGCCGTGCAACACGGGCCTCGTGCTGCACTCCACGCGCGGCAGCGGGCTGGGCCGCGTGGCCCCAGACGGCGCCATCCGGCACGTGCGCGGCGACCGCGACGCGTTCGGGTTGCACGGCCGCAGCGCCGAGCAGCGCATCGCCCTCGACCTGCTGCTCGATCCCGACATCGGCATCGTCAGCCTCGGCGGCCGCGCCGGCACCGGCAAGTCCGCGCTCGCGATGTGCGCCGGGCTCGAGGCGACGATGGAACGGCGGCAGCACCGCAAGGTGCTGATCTTCCGGCCGCTGTACGCCGTCGGCGGTCAGGAGCTGGGCTACCTGCCCGGCACCGAGGCCGAGAAGATGGGGCCCTGGGCCCAGGCGGTCTTCGACACGCTGAGCTCGGTGGTCTCCACCGAGGTCGTCGAGGAGGTCATCGACCGGGGGCTGCTCGAGGTGCTCCCGCTGACCCACATCCGCGGGCGCTCGCTGCACGACGCGTTCGTCATCGTCGACGAGGCCCAGTCGCTGGAGCGCAACGTGCTGCTCACCGTGCTCTCGCGGATCGGGCAGAACTCCCGGGTCGTGCTCACCCACGACGTCGCCCAGCGCGACAACCTGCGGGTCGGGCGGCACGACGGGGTCGCCGCGGTCATCGAGGCGCTCAAGGGACGGCCGCTGTTCGCGCACGTAACGCTCACCCGCAGCGAGCGCAGCCCGATCGCCGCACTCGTCACGGATCTGCTTGAGGGACTAGAGATCTGAGCTTCTGATCGGCTCGCCGCGCACGCGGCGAGAACACCGGGCGCCGCGTTTCGTGGCCGCCGCTGCGTCAGCTCGCAGCCGCGGTCGCGACCGTGGCGTCCGGTGTTTTATTACGTCCGGGTAACTGCCTGTCTTTGTGATCTTTTCGTGATTGCGTGCCCGCTTTTGCGTAAGAACGTCCATTATGTGGGACAAAATCTGTGGAGCTATTTGCTCTGCCGCAAGACTTAATGGCAGAGTAAAGGCCAGATCACGATTCGATATCAACCCCTCAGGAGATCGATCATGCAGCTTCGCACCCGCACGAACGCGCACGAGGCGCGCCACGCTCGCCCCGCGCTCCGCGTCGGCGCGCGCCGGCCCGCCATGCTCGCGCTCTGCGTCGGCCTGCTCGGGGCGAGCGCGGGTTCCGCCGTCGCGGCCCCGGCGCAGGGCTCCGCCGCCGACCTCACCGACGGGATCGCCCAGATCGTCGCGCAGGCTCCGGCCCAGTCGTCCACCGCTGCGGCTCCGATCCGCCCCGCCGCGGCCTACGCCACCGCCTCCTCGGCGGCCGCGCTGCAGGCCAAGTCGGCGCTGCACGTGAAGAACCAGCAGAACAAGGCTGCGCAGGCCAAGGCGGAGAAGGCCGCGAAGGCGAAGGAGGCCAAGGCCGCCGTCGCCTCGGCGCGCGGCAGCCAGCAGGCGTCGCGCAGCACCGCCCGCGTCTCCGGCTCCCCGCGGGCCGTCGGTCGCGCGCTGGTCGCCCAGCGGGGTTGGGGCGCGGAGCAGTTCGCGTGCCTCGACAAGCTGTGGACCAAGGAGAGCAACTGGCAGGTGAACGCCAACAACCCGTCGTCGAGCGCCTACGGCATTCCGCAGTCGCTGCCGGGCAGCAAGATGTCGTCGCACGGCTCCGACTGGCGCACCAACCCGGCCACCCAGATCGCCTGGGGCCTGGACTACATCGACGACCGCTACGGTTCGCCCTGCTCGGCATGGGCGCACTCGCGGGCCAACAACTGGTACTGACAACTGGCTGATCCGGCGTTTCGCCATATCGACGATCGCGAGACGGGCCACGAGGCCGTTGTCGCAGGTGGGCTCCTCTGGGGAGGGTCGACCGATCGTCGACATGGCGAATCCGACGGGGAGTCGGCGGGGGAGCCGACGGGGGACGGGGAAACGGATCCACCCGGGGGAGACGGGGCGATCCGGCGGCCGCGGCCGCCACACGAGAAGGGCACCGACCGAGCGGTCGGTGCCCTTCTCGCGAATATGCTTGTGCCCGAAGGGCAATTCAGAGTTTGCGGAGCCGTACGCGCACGACGGAGTGGTCGGCGCCCTTGGTGAGCACGGCGGTGGCCCGGCCGCGGGTCGTCAGCACGTTGGCCATGAGGTTGGGTTCGTTGATCGTGCGCCAGATGACCTCGGCGGTCTCGCGGGCCTGGCGGTCGGTCATCTGGGCGTACCGGTGGAAGTAGGACTCGGGTTTTGCGAAAGCCGTCTGTCGCAGTTTGAGAAAACGGTCGACATACCAGCGGCGAATGTGGTTGACGTTGGCGTCGACGTAGACGGAGAAGTCGAAGAAGTCGCTGACGGCCAGGCCGGTGCGGCCGTCCTCGCGCACCCGGGGCGGCTGCAGCACGTTGAGTCCCTCGACGATGAGCACGTCCGGTCGGTGCAGGACGACCTCCTGGTCGTCGACGATGTCGTACGTGAGGTGGCTGTAGACCGGCGCGCGCACCTCCTTGCTGCCGGCCTTGACCTCGGCGACGAAACGCAGCAGCGCCCGTTGGTCGTAGGACTCGGGGAAACCCTTGCGATGCAACAGCCCCCGCCGTTCCAACTCGGCGTTGGGGTAGAGGAACCCGTCGGTGGTGACGAGCTCGACGTGCGGGGTCGAGGGCCAGCGCAGCAGCAGCTCGCGCAGCAGTCGCGCGGTCGTCGACTTGCCGACGGCCACCGATCCCGCGACGCCGATGATGAACGGGGTGCGTTCCGGGGTCTCGCCGAGGAAGTTCGTCGTCACCCGGTGCAGGTGCCCGGTGCCCTCGACGTAGTAACTGAGCAGTCGCGACAGCGGCAGGTAGACCTCTTCGATCTCCGACTGGTCGAGCCGCTCGCCGACGCCGGCCAGGCGTTCGAGATCCTCCTCGGTCAGACTCAGCGGGTGGTGGCGGCGCAATCGCGCCCAGTCCCCCCGGTCGAGTTCGACGTACGGCGACGGAATCGTCGCCGCGGCAGCTCCGCCGTTGGCGCCGCGGGCATGGCGCGCCCGCAACAGGGACGCTTCGGTGGTGTCGGTGCCGGCCACACCGTCATTGTGCCGAATGAGAGGCGCGCGGTGCTTCGTCAAGGGACCCGCCTTGGGGCAAGTACGCTGGAAAGCATGTGTGGAATTGTGGGGTACGTCGGTCCACGGGAGAGTGAACGCGCGTTGGACGTCGTGATGGAGGGGTTGGCCCGACTCGAGTATCGGGGGTACGACTCCGCCGGGGTCGCGCTCGTCGATCACGGTCACGTGGCCACGGCCAAGCGGGCGGGCAAGCTCGCCAATCTGCGGCACGCGATCGAGGAGCACCCGCTGCCGGAGGCGGCGACGGCGATCGGGCACACCCGGTGGGCGACCCACGGTGGCCCGACCGACGCGAACGCCCACCCGCACCGCGGGGGCACCGACGGCAAGCTCGCGCTCATTCACAACGGGATCATCGAGAACTTCCACGCCCTCAAGAGCGAGCTGCTCGACGCCGGCGTCGCGTTCACGTCCGAGACCGACACCGAGGTCGCCGCGCACCTGCTGTCGCGGGCCTACGACGAGACCGGCGACCTGACCGAGGCGATGCGCCGCGTCGTCAACCGCCTCGAGGGGGCGTTCACGCTGCTCGCGGTGCACGCCGACGAGCCCGACAAGGTGGTCGCCTCGCGCCGCAACTCCCCGCTGGTCAT
>JBDIAM010000184.1:0-6926 GCA_039812445.1 Piscicoccus intestinalis
GCGCCCTCCTGTGCGTCGGTGCTCTCCAGCACCGCGCGGGTCAGCCCGTCGAGCACCGAGTACAGGTCGTCGCGCATGGCTCCGCGCGCCAGCGAATCCCACCGGTCGTCCCGCGGCAGCGCGGCCACCTGCGAGAGCAGGCCGTCGATGTCGAACTGCGCGGACAGCTCGAAGTGCACCGCCGCCACCTCGCGCACGTCGCGCTCGAGGTCGGTGGCGAGCTCGACGACGTCCAGGCACGAATAGGAGTCGAGCAGGCAGGCGACGGTCGTCGCGAGCTCCTCCGGGACCCCCTGCTCGACGAGCTCGGCCGACTCGGTCTCCATGCGAGCCCGTTCGCTGCCTCCGAGCAGGTCGGCGAGGCCGGTGCGGATCGTCGGGATGCTCGGCCCGAACCGCTCGATCTCGGCGGCGACGTCGAGGCGAGCCGGCCGGTTCTGCAGGAACCAGCGCACCGTGCGGTCGAGCAGCCTGCGGAACTCCAGGTAGATGCGCGTCTGCACCTGCGTGTCGACGACGTTGTCGAGCGCCTCGACCTGCGCGACGAAGCCGGCCAGGTCGAAGATCTCGCGCGCCACGACGAACGCGCGGGCCACCTGCTCGGACCCGACGCCCATCTCCTCGATCGCGCGGTAGGCGAAGGTGATGCCGCCGCGGTTGATCACGGAATTGGCCACCGCGTTGATGATGATCTGGCGCCGCAGCGGGTGATCGGCCAGCTCGCGCGCGTAGCGGGAGCGGACCGGCTCCGGGAAGTAGTCGCGCAGGGTGCTCTCGAACCAGGGATCGTCGGCGAGGTCCCCGGCGGCCAGGTCGGCCTTGAGCGCGAGCTTGGCGTAGGCGACGAGCACCGAGAACTCCGGCGACGTCAGGCCGCGGCCCTGGGCGCGCCGTTCGCTCAGCGTCGCGTTGTCGGGCAGGAACTCCAGCCCTCGGTCCAGCTCGCCACGCTGCGTGAGCCACTCCATGAACCGCTCATGCAGCGCGGCCATCTCCAGTTGCTGGGCGCGGGCGTTGCCGAGCAGCACGTTCTGCTCGTAGTTGTCGCGCAGCACCTTGAGGCCGACGTCGTCGGTCATCGAGGCGAGCAGTTCGTCGCGCTGCTTGCGGGTGAGATCGTCGGCGTGCATGAGCCCGGTGAGCAGGATCTTGATGTTCACCTCGTGGTCGGAGGTGTCGACACCCGCGGAGTTGTCGATCGCGTCGGTGTTGATCCGCACGCCGGCGAGCGCGGCCTCGATCCGGCCGAGCTGGCTCACCCCGAGGTTGCCGCCCTCACCGACCACCTTCACACGCAATTGTTTGCCGTCGACGCGGATCGCGTCGTTGCCGCGGTCGCCGATCTGCGCGGCGATCTCCTGGCTCGCCTTGACGTAGGTGCCGATGCCGCCGTTCCACAGCAGGTCGACGGGGGCCAGCAGCGCGCACTTGATGAGCTCGGCCGGCGTGAGGGTCTCGACGTCGTCGTCGATGCCGAGGGCGCCGCGGATCTGCGGGGTCAGCGTCACCGACTTCGCCGTGCGCGGGAACACCCCGCCACCTTCGCTGATGAGGTCGGTGTCGTAGTCGGCCCACGAGCTGCGCGGCAGCTGCGCCAGACGCAGCCGCTCGGCGTAGGAGGCGGCCGCGTCGGGCTCCGGGTCGATGAAGACGTGCCGGTGGTCGAAGGCCGCGACGAGGCGGATGTGCTCCGAGCGCAGCATGCCGTTGCCGAACACGTCGCCGCTCATGTCGCCGATGCCGACGACCGTGAAGTCCTGCGTCTGCGTGTCGTGGCCCATCTCGCGGAAGTGCCGCTTGACCGACTCCCAGGCGCCGCGGGCCGTGATGCCCATGCCCTTGTGGTCGTAGCCGGCGCTGCCGCCGGAGGCGAACGCGTCGTCGAGCCAGTAGCCGTACTCCTGCGCGACGCCGTTGGCGACGTCGGAGAAGCTGGCCGTGCCCTTGTCGGCGGCCACCACGAGGTAGGGGTCGTCGCCGTCGTGACGCACGACCCGCGGCGGGGGCACGACCGCGCCGTCGACGCGGTTGTCGGTGACGTCGAGCAGCGCCGCGATGTACAGCTTGTACGCCTCGATGCCCTCGGCCATCCACGCCTCGCGATCGCTGGGATCGGGCAGGTGCTTGGCGAAGAAGCCGCCCTTGCTGCCGGTGGGCACGATGACCGCGTTCTTGACCATCTGGGCCTTGACGAGCCCGAGGATCTCGGTGCGGAAGTCCTCGCGTCGGTCGCTCCAGCGCAGGCCGCCGCGGGCGACCGGGCCGTAGCGCAGGTGCACGCCCTCGACCCGCGGTCCGTAGACCCAGATCTCGAACATCGGACGGGGCTCGGGCAGCCCGGGGATCTGGCGCGGGTCGAGCTTGAGGCTGATCGTGGGCTTGGGCTGCCCCGCGTCGTCGACCTGGTAGAAGCTCGTGCGCAGCGTGGCGCGGATGACGTGCAGGAACGACCGGATGATGCGGTCCTCGTCGAGGCTGCTCACGTCGTCCAGGGCCCGCACGACCGCCTCCGACGCCGCCTCCTCGGCCCGCTCGCGGGAGCTCGGATCGGCGTGCCCCGAGTCGGAGTCGGGGTCGGTGCCGGGCTTGTTGTCGAGGTCGGCGTCGGGGTCGAAGCGCGCCTCGAACAGGGCGACGAGCAGCTGGGCGATCGTGGGGTTGCGGCGCAGCGTGCCCTCGATGTAGGAGTTGCTGAACGTCGTCCCGGCCTGGCGCAGGTACTTGGCGACCGTGCGCAGGATGCGCACCTGATGCCACGTCAGCCCGGCCGAGAGCACGAGGGCGTTGAAACCGTCGGATTCCGCGCGGCCGAGCCAGACCGCCTCGAACGCCTCCTGGAACGCCTCCCGCCGGCCCCCGGGTCCGCGCGTCCAGCTGTTCTCGTCGGTGGCCCGCAGTCCGAAGTCGTAGATGTGCACGGCGGCGCCGTCGAGGCGGCGCAGCTCGTACGGGCGCTCGTCGGTGACGACGACACCCATGTCGGTGAAGATCGGCAGCACCTGCGAGAGCGACAGCGGTCCGCGCCGGTACAGCTTGAGCCGGCGCTCCCCTTCCGGCGCCCCCGGCGAGTGGTAGAGGTTCAGGCGGAAGTCGCCCTCGGCGTCGAGACGCTCGACATGCTGCAGGTCCGCGACCGCGACGCGCGGGTGGAAGTCCTCCTTGTAGGCCTCGGGGAAGGCCCGGCCGTAGTCGCGCAGCAGCCGCGCCGCGTGCTCCTCGCCGTACTCGGCGCGGGTGGCCTCGGCGAGGTCCTCGTCCCAGGTGCGGGTGGCGTCGACGAGGCGGCGCTCGAGCTCGGCGCCGTCGACCTGCGCCACCGGCTCCACGGACGGCACCCGCACGACGAAGTGCAGGCGGGCCAGGCTCGATTCGGAGACCCGGGTGGTGTAGTCGACGCTCTCGGAGTCGGGCACCCCGAACGCCTCGCGCAGGATGGCTTCCATGCGCAACCGGACCGCGGTGTTGTAGCGGTCCCGGGGCAGGAACACCAGGGCGGACATGAACCGGCCGTAGTCGTCCACGCGCAGGAACAGCCGGGTGCGGCGGCGCTGGGCCAGGTGCACGACGGCGGTCGCGGTGCGGGTGAGCTGCTCGGAGTCGGCCTGGAAGAGCTCGTCGCGGGGAAAGTTCTCGAGCACCCCGAGCAGGTCCTTGGCCAGGTGGCTGTCGGTGGCGAAACCGGACGCCCGCACGACCGCGTCGACCTTGCGGCTGATGAACGGCACGGCCGATACCGACGAGGTGTAGGCGCTCGCCGTGAAGAGCCCGAGGAAGCGCTGCTCGCCGACGACCTCGCCGGCGTCGTCGAAGGTCTTCACCCCGATGTAGTCCATGTACACGTCGCGGTGCACCGGCGACCGCGAGTTCGCCTTCGTGACGATGCACAACTGCTTCTCGCGGGCCTTGCGCGCGACCGATTCCGGCAGCCGTGCCGAGACCGGCTCGGTGTGCTTGGCGCCGCCCTCGTCGGCGTGCTCGCGCAGCAGGCCGAGGCCGGTGCCCGGCACGGTCGTCAGGTACTCGCCGTCGTCGCGCCGCTCGAGCCGGTACTCCCGGTAGCCCAGGAACGTGAACTGCCCGGACGCCATCCAGTCCAGCAGCGCCCGCCCGTCGTCGAGTTGTTCCTCGGCGATGCCCACCGGCGGGTCCTCGTGCAGGGCCCCGGCGATGCGGTGGGCCTGGTCCGTCATCCGCGGCCAGTCCTCGACGGCCACCCGCACCGCGCCCAGAACCGTGCCGAGGCGCTCGGCGATGTACTCGCGGTCCTCCAGGTCGGATTCGCGGTCGATCTGCAGGTGCATCCACGACTCGGCGCGCACCCCGTCTCCCTCGGGGGGTTCGCCGGAGGCGCGCAGTTCGTCGACATCGACGTCGAGTACCTCGAGGAGGCGGCCGGACTCGTCGCGGCGCACGACGAGCTGGGGATGCACGAGCAGGTGCACGGCACGGCCCTGCCGGTCGAGTTCGGCGGTCACCGAGTCGACGAGGAACGGCATGTCGTCGGTGACGATCTCGATCACCGTGTGACCGGTCGACCACCCCTCCTGCTCCACCGACGGCGTGCTCACCCGCACCCGCGCCTGCCCCGCGGGGCGCTCCATCGCGAGCGAACGATGCGCGAGCGCGGCCCCGACCAGATCCTCGGGCCGACGCGCCAACAGGTCCTCGTCGGCCACGTGCCGGTAATAGAGGGCCAGGAGCGCTTCGGGGTGTTCGACGGAACGGTCGGCCAGCGCCGCCGCCTCCGCGAGTAGATGCTGTCGGGACTCTTCCAGCGAAGCTGACATGACGGCGAACTCACCCTTATCGGTCAACGGCCGGACGCCTCGATGCGCCCGCGCTTCTCCCGATGCTAGGCCGAAAACAGCCCGCGGACCTGCTGTTCGGCCCCCCGGCGGGCTCAGCCCAGCAGCTCGAGCACCTGAGGCAGCTCCGCCGCGTCGTACCAGGAGAGCTCCTCGTCGGGCTTCGCGGCGGCGGGCAGCACGTGCAGCGCGGCCAGCCGTGTCGCGGGCACCGGGTGGGCCAGACGCACCTCGAAACCGCGGTCCGGGTCGTCGCCTCCGCTGGGCGCGGCCTGGCCCGCGGGGACGTCGAGGGCCGCGACGACGACCGGACCGGCTCCGGCCTGCGCCCGTTCGACCGCGGACCACTGCGCGGCGTACTCCAGCTCTTCCTCGTCGTCGTCCGGGAACGCCTGCCGGGCCCGGTCGGTGACGGCGTGCGCCGGCCGGCCGGTGAGGTCGACCGGCTCGCCGGCGCGCCACCGCCGCAGGTCGTCGGCGGTCACGGCCGCGAACACGCGAGAGCCGGTCACGGGGTCTCCTCGTCGGAATCGTCGGAATCGGTGGGGTTTGTGATTTCGGTTGCGCGGGTGTCGCGGCCGGCTGGGCCGGGCGTGCCGGCTGGGCCGGGCGTGCCGTTCCAGGCCTGCAGGGTGTCGAGCAGGCACTCGCCGAGCACGTCGAGGTCGGGCATGGCGCCGCGGTCGCCGAGGAGCCCGATGCACACGGTGCCGTCGTAGGAGGTGAGCCCGATGCTCAGGGCCTGGCCGGCGGCGAGCGGCACGACGGGGTAGCTGGCGACCATGCGGCATCCCGCCGCGTAGAGCGGCTGCTGCGGGCCCGGGGCGTTGATGATGACGAGGTTGAAGAACCGGCGGGACATCGCGCTGCCCATGCGGGCGCCGAGGTGATGCAGCGTGGGCGGGGCGAACCCGGCGAGCCCGGCGATCGAGCCGGCGTCGACGGTCTGCCCGGGGCGGGTCTGACGGCGCATCTGGTAGGCGATGCGTTCGAGGCGCACGTGCGGGTTGGGTTCGCCGACGGGCAGGTCGATGACGGCGGCGTGCACGTCGTTGACGAGCCCGACGGGGTGGGCGCTCGCGCCGAGACTGATCGGCACCAGGGCCCGCACGATGGTGCCGGTGTGCAGCGGCTCGCCGCGCGTGGACAGCCACGCGGCGAGGGCGCCGCTGATGACGGCGAGGATGGAGTCGGTCACCGAGACGTCCGCGGAGCCGGAGCCGCGGGAGGCGCGCATCTCGTCGCGGACCGAGCGGAAACTGTCCAGCGGGACCTGCACCATGCAGACCCGGCGGTGGGCGCCGGTGACGACGTTGAGGGGGCTTTCCGGCGCGGGCGAGGCGGCGGTGCGCAGGAGCGTGCCGGCGACGCCCCCGACGGCCCCGGCGACCCGGCCCGCGGTGCGCGCGACGTCGGCCGCGCCGTCGCGCAGCCGCCCGGCGAGGCGGGAGGGGCTGGTGAGCAGTTCGACGACGCTGCGGGCGACGAGCTCGAGATCGCCGGGTTCGCGCCGGGGCACGCGTTCGACGCGCACGTGCGGCTCGGGCTCGGCCGACTCGTCGAGGATGAGGTGACCCAGGTCGAGTGCGTTGATGCCGTCGACGAGCGCCTGGTGGGTCTTGGTGACGATGGCGAAGCGATGGTGGGCCAGGCCCTCCACGATGTACATCTCCCAGAGCGGGTGCGAGCGGTCCAGCGGCCGGCTCTGGATGCGGCCGACGAACTCCTCGAGCTGCTCGTCGCTGCCGGGCCGCGGCAGCGCGGAGCGGCGCACGTGGTAGCCGAGGTCGAACGCGCCGTCCTCGATCCAGGCGGGGGCGGCGATGCCGACGGGCATCTCGCGCACGCGCTGGCGGTACCGGGGCACTTCGTCGATGCGGGCGGCGACGAGGTCGACGAGGCTGTCGACGTCGACCCCGCCGTCGGGCTCCTCGAAGACCATCACCGAGCCGACGTGCATGGCGCTACGCGCGTCCTCCAGGTAGAGGAACGACGCGTCGACGGCGCTGAGTCGGTCCGGCACGCTGCCCATCGTCACACATCGGCCGCGCCGCGCGCGGCGATGTCGCCCCTGGTCACGAGCGGCAGCAGCCGACTCGCGGCGCGGGCCAGGTCAGAGGC
>JBDIAM010000185.1:0-6925 GCA_039812445.1 Piscicoccus intestinalis
ACCGGCGCAGCCACCCCGCCTCCCGACACATCGACGTCACCGGCCGGTGCCGCAGCACCGTCGGAGACGCCGACGTCAGGGGTGAAGTCCATGCACATAGGATATCGAACACATGTTTGTTGCGCAGTTGTTACTAATCCCGAAAACACCTGAACCACAATGGGATTGAAGGATGTTCTCGTCCGCGTGAGTTCCCTTTTAGTAGAACTAAACTCAGAGGCCCCATCGAGTGTGATTCACATCACTAAACCACTGGGGTGCGCGCTCACCCCAGCACGCCCGACTCCCGCAGATAGAGGGCCAGGTCGGTGGTCAGTGGCAGATCGTCGAGCTCGTCGGGCGTCACCCAACGCGCGTCGTCGGCGTCGTCACCCGGGGACAGCTCGCCGTCGATGACGGTGGCCGCGAAATCACGGATGTCGTAGGCGCGCCCGTCACCGATGGGCACCTGCACGCGCCACAGCTCGCGACCGACCTGCACGCGCAGACCCGTCTCCTCGTGGGCCTCGCGCGCGGCCGCCTCCTGCGGGGTCTCACCCGGCTCGCACTTACCACCGGGCACCGACCAGCGGCCCCGCTGCGGCTCCCGGCCCCTCCGAACGAGGAGAACCCGGCCCGCATCGACGATGACTGCGCTCGCCGCGAACACCAACTCCATGTCAGCCTCCCTCAGTCGCCCCAGGCACACATCATGGTCCAGGGCACTGACGCCGGAGCGGACACCAGGCGTTGCGACGATACGAAGCAGCCACCGGCAACGAGACGAGGGCGAGACGTGGATCTCACACACATCTTTGCGCACATGGCGACGGGCGAGATGTACGACGACCTGCGCCAGCCGCTCGTCGAGGCCAGGGTCGCGGCGGTACAGGCCACCGACCGGTACAACGCGTCCTACGGGCGACCGCCGGCCGAACGGGAGGCGCTGCTCCGCGCGGTCGTCGGCTCGATGGGCACCGACGTGGGGTTTGAGCCGACCTTCCGCTGCGAATTCGGCCGCAACATCCACCTCGGTTCGCGGGTGTTCGGCAACTTCGATTGCGTCATGCTCGACGCCGCGCCGATCACGATCGGCGACGACGTTCTCATCGCGCCCAAGGTCGGCTTCTACAGCGCCGACCACGCGCTCGATCTCGGTGAACGCGTCGCCGGTGCCTGCCGCGCCCGCCCGATCACCGTCGGCGACGGGGTGTGGATCGCCGGCGGGGTCACGGTGTTGCCGGGCGTCACGATCGGAGCCGGTGCCGTCATCGGAGCCGGCAGCGTGGTCACCAAGGACGTGCCGCCGCACACCGTCGCCGCGGGCAGCCCCGCGCGGGTGCTGCGAGAGATCACCGCCGCCGACCGCACGGGGTACCGACCGAGCCACTGACCGGGCCACTGACCGAGCCCCTGACCGGGCGCGACAGCGCGGTGACCACGGGCGACATCCGTGAAGCCCCGAAGTGAGCACGGCCCCGTCGTTAGGCTGGAAGCGCCGCGAACGAGCGCGGGTCAGTCACGTCGAGGAGGTCGTGCGTCATGTCCGTCGCAGGCAGGGTGGTCGCCGGGACCGATGGGTCGAGCCGTTCCCACGACGCGGTCCGCTGGGCCGCCGGACGGGCGACGCTCTACGGGGTCGGGTTGACGATCGTGCGGGTGCTTCCTCGGTTGCTGATCCCCAGCCGCGCGGCCGCGATGCGCGCGATGCGCAGCGGCGTCGACATCGACGCCCGCATCCACGAGTCGGCGCAGCGTCAACTCGACGAGGCGGCCGCGGTCGCCCGTGCCGCCCACCCCGAACTCGACATCGAGACCGAAGTGATCACGGGAGACTCCGCCGGGGCCCTCGCCGAGATCACCGAGACCGCACGGTTGCTCGTGATCGGTTCGACCGGCGCCTCGGGGGTCTCCGGGGTGCTCCTCGGCGGCACCGCCTCCGGCGTGCTGCACCACGCGCGCGGCCCGCTGGTCGTCGTCCCGCACTCCCTCGGCGACCCGCAGGGGCCGGTCGTCGTCGGTCTCGACGACACGCCCGCGGCGGTCGACCTGGCGCGCGTGGCGGTGGCGGAGGCGCGGGCCTGCGAGCGCCCCCTGGTCGCCGTGCACGCGTGGGACGTCGACGCGATCGTCGGCGACATCGTCACCGCGTTGCTCACCGAAAAGGCCGCGATCGCAAAGCAGTACGAGCAGATGCTCGACGAGATCGTCGACCAGGCCCGCGGTGATGCCCACATCGAGGCGCAGTCGCGCGCGCAGACCGGCCGGGCCGAACGGGTGCTCGCCGAGGCCTCCACGTCGGCCTCGCTGCTCGTCGTCGGAAGCCGTGGCCGGGGCGGGTTCACCGGGCTGCTGCTCGGGTCGGTGAGCCGCTCGCTCATCACCCACTCGGCCTGCCCGACGATGCTCGTCCGCACCACGCCGGCCCACTGAACCATCCAGCTGAACGGAGGGGCCATGACGAAGACGAAGCTGCTGAGTACCTCCGAGGCTCTCGACCGGGACGGCGCCGCCGACCTGCTCAACGCCCTCGCCGAGCGGCTCCGGGGCGGCACCGTGCTGCTCGAGAGCGCCACCGACTCCGTGACCGTCCAGGTGCCGGAGGGCGTGACGGTCGATGTCGACCTGACGTCTCGTCAGAAGAGCGCGGGAACGAAGGTGAAGATCGACGTCGAGATCGAGTGGTACGAGGGCGCGGACGCCGTGGGCGGAGCCAGCGGTCTGACGCTCCCGGAGCCGGGCACGAGCGAGACCGGCTGAGCCCTGAGGCTGTTCACGCCTGCCGACGCGCGGGCCGCGAGCGCTGCACCGCCCAGTCGGCGAGCGCTGTCGCGGCCGGGCGGCGGTCCCGAGCGCGGGTGACCAACGAGACCGTGACCTCGGGCGCGTCCTTGATCGGGTGATAGGTGACGCCCGGATGAGGGGCCAACTCCGCGGCGAGCGCCGGCACGATGCCGATGCCGCGGTCGGCCGCGACGTACGCGAGCCACTCGTCGAAGTCGACGCAGGAGACCGCCTCCTTCGGCCTCGAGCGCCACAGGTCGGGCGTCGTCGTGCCGTTGGCGCGGTTGAGCACGACGGGGAATCGCGCGAGTTCGTCCCACGATGCGTCGACGGCCGCGGCGAACCGGGAACCGCAGGCGATCGTCAGGACGCGCGGCTCGCGCCCGACGGGGATCGCGACGAGATCGTCCGCGACGACCGGTAGGCGGTGCACGGCGGCGTGCAGCCGCCCCGCCCGCAGCTCCTCCAGCGGCCGCTCGGTGCGGCGCACGCGCAGCGTCAGGGCGGGCTGGTGGTCACACAGCCACGGTTCGAGGTCCGCCGGTAACCACGGCGGCAGCAGCCAGCTGAATCCCAGTGTGGCGTGCACTTCGTCGGCCCCGACGCTCGCCACCGCCTCGTCGAACTGGGCGACCGCAGCCTGCGCCTCCGGGAGGAAGCGGCGGCCGGCCGGCGTGAGCGTCAGGCCGCGGGGTCCGCGGTCGACGAGACGGACCCGCAGCCTCGACTCCAGCTGCGTCAGCGTGCGAGACAGGGCGGGTTGCCCGATCCGCAGGCGCCGCGCGGCCGCCGTGATCGAACCGCTGTGCACCACTTCGATGAACGCCCGGAGGTGCCGGATCTCGACGTCCATGGCACGGCAGCGTAGAGCGCGCGGACGCCACGGACATGCCGTTCGGGCATGATCCATGCCGCATCGGCAGTTCCCCCTCGCCGCGGCAGCTCCTACCGTCGAGCAAGGCAGCTCGAGGAGGAGCCGATGTTCGCACTGCAGGACCTACCCCACCCCCTGGTCGTCGCGCCGATGGCGGGCGGCATGTCGACCCCGGAACTCGTCGTCGCCGCGGAGCGCGCCGGCGCCCTGGGGTTCCTCGCCGCCGGCTACAAGAGCGTCGAGGCGATGACCGAACAGATTGCGCGCACAAGGCAGCTCGGCGGCGAACTGGTCGGCGTCAACCTGTTCGTCCCCGACCCGGAGCCGGTCGATCTCGCGGCCGCCCGGGCCTACCGGGAGCGGCTGACCCCGCTCGCGCGGCGATATGGCGTGCAGCTCCCGGAGCCGCACGCCGACGACGACGCCTATGACGTGAAGATCGCTGCCCTGCTGGAGAATCCGGTGACCGTCGCGTCGTTCGCGTTCGGTTGCCCGAGCGGCGAGGTCGTGGCCCGCCTCCACGAGGCCGGCACCGCCGCGGTCGCCACGGTCACCTCCGCGGACGAGGCGCGCCAGGCCGCGGCCGCGGGCGTCGACGCGCTCGCCGTGCAGGGCCCGGGCGCCGGTGGCCACCGCGCGACGTTCGACGCGCGCGCCGTGCCGCCGGAGCAGCCGCTGCCCGAGTTGCTCACCGCCGTCAGGTCCGTCACCGACCTGCCGCTCGTCGCCGCCGGCGGCATCTGCACGCCTGCCGCCGTGCGCGAGACCCTCGAGCTGGCCGACGCCGTCCAGCTGGGGACCGCCTTCCTCGATGCCGACGAGGCGGGCTCGTTGCCGACCTACCGCACCGCGTTGCGCGACCCCGACTACACGCAGACCGTGCTGACCCGCGCGTTCTCAGGGCGCTACGCCCGCGGGCTGCGCAACGCCTTCATCGACGAGTTCGGGGAGTCTGCGCCCGCCGCCTACCCGGCGGTCAATCAGCTGACCGGCCCGCTGCGCCGCGCCGCGGGGATGGCCGGCGACGCCGCGCACCTCTCCCTGTGGGCCGGCACCGGGTGGCGCGACGTGCCGACGGGGTCGACCGCGGCCATCATCGAGGCCCTGCTCGCCGAGGTGCCCGACCGGTAGGCGTCATGCCGGCGGCTGCGTGGTTGCGGTCGCCGCGAGGGCCGAAGACGAGGATGGCTCACACACTCGGATCCGAACCGCCCGGGCACACTCGTGACCTGCCCAAACGCCAGGCAGCGACGGGTCTGTGGACGAGTATGTATGCCAAGTTCGTCTCGACCCGCCACCGAACCCTGCTCCGGCGCGAGGGGCGAGGCGCGCGCCGCGCGCGCCGGCCAGAGGGGTGCTCGTCGAGTGCTGCGGCTGCGTCGTCACGAGATGCCCCGGCAGATTCACCGTTCGGACTATCACCGGCGCGCGGACCCTGGACGACCCAAGCTCGTGACCAGGGCTTTTGCGCGGTGATCGGCCGCCACGGCAGTGCGGTGATAGTCCGAGGGGTGTCCACAGGCGGTGGAACGGTGGGCGAACGGCCCGGCTCGGGCGGCAACGGCGCGAGAATGGATGACCAGTTCTCGGCCGGACGGATCCCCCGGCTCGAGCCGATTGCGACGGAGGTCCGATGGCCGCGCGCGTTCCACCCCAACCCTCCCCCGACCGGCTCACCGACTTCGCCGGCCACCCGCTCGTCGTGGGCGTGACGCCTGGTCAGCCGGACCTCGTCGCCCTGACTGCCGCCTCGATGGCGCGCGCGACGGGGGCGCCGGCGATCTACTTCGCGTACGTCGACGAGGCGCGCTACCCCGTGCGCGAGCATCCCGATGGCACCGTGGACCACGAACAGCTCGACCCCGACGGCATCGACGACTCCTGGATGCAGACCCAGGCCGAACTGATCGAGAAGCTCCAGGGAGTGCTGACCGGACCCGAGCCGGCGTGGGAATTCCGTTACCTGGCCGGCCGGGTCGACCGCGCGCTCACCCACCTGGCGCGGGCCGTCGACGCCGCCGGCTTCGTCGTCGGCACCCACCTGGGCCGGCACCGGCGGATCGCCGGTTTTCTCAACGAGTCGGTGGCGGTACAGCTCTCGCACCGCCAGCACCGGCCCGTGCTGCTCGTGCCCTTGCAGGTGGTCGACTGGCAGGGTCGAGCCCCCTGGGAGTAGGCACCGCACGCGCGCGAGGCCGATGACGCCGGCGCCCGTTGCGACGGGCAGGATGAGCCGGTGGTCTCGGACACCCTCCTCGCCGCGCTCAGCCGTGTCGTCCCCGTCATCGCCTTCCTCCTGACGATCACGATCGTCGCCGAACTGAGCGAGCGCGCAGGAGTGTTCGAGGCGGCCGGCGCGTGGGTCACCCGCCACGGCGGGCGCCGGGTATGGAGCCTGTGGCTGTTGTTCTCCGCGTTCGCGATTACCTGCACGATGTTCCTGTCGCTGGACACCACGGCCGTCTTGCTCACTCCCGTGGCCCTTGCGATCGCCCGCCAGATCGGCGCGGCACCACGCCCTTTCGCCGTGACGACCCTGTGGGTCGCGAACACCGGCTCGCTGTTTCTGCCGATGTCCAACCTGACCAACCTGCTCGCGGCGCAGCGGTTCGCCGGCCTGGGCGTGGGCCACACCGGCTACGTGCGCCTCGCGGCCGCACCGGCGGTGGTCAGCGTCGCCGTGACGCTGGCGGCGATCGCGGTGCTGCATCGACGCGGGCTGCGCGCCTCGTACCAGCCGTCGTCCCCCGCTCCGGCGCGTGACCCCGTGCTCCTGCGCTGTGCTGTGATCGTCTGTCTCGTCGTGGGCCCCGCGTTCGCCCTCGGCGCACCGCCGTGGATCGTGTCGGGCATCGGCGCGCTCGCGCTGGCGACGGCCACGGCCGTCCGGGCACCCGCCTCCCTGCGCGGCCTGTCGATCCCGTGGACGATGGCGGCCGGATTCGCCGCCCTCAGCGTGGCGGTCACCTGGGCGGACGGCGCTGGACACCTGCGCTGGCTCGGCTCGCTGGCGGGGACGGGCTCCGGCGTCGTCGACCTGCTGCGCGTCGCACTGCTCACCGCGGTGACATCGAACGGCGTCAACAACCTCCCGGCGTACCTGGCGATGGAGCACGCCGCGGGGCATGAGTCGCTGCGGCTCATGGCGATTCTCATCGGCGCGAACGCCGGACCCCTCGTCACGCCGTGGGGGTCGCTGGCGACGCTGCTGTGGCTGCAGCGCTGCCGGGCCGCGGGCGTGACCTGGCGCTGGTGGCGCCTCAGCGCGGCCGGCCTGGCCTGCGCCGC
>JBDIAM010000186.1:0-6876 GCA_039812445.1 Piscicoccus intestinalis
CGAGAAGCCCGAGAAGGCGGACAAGCCGGAGAAGCCCAAGAAGGCGCGCAAGCGCGCCGGCAAGCGGTCGAAGGCCGAGCAGGAGGCCGCCGAGGGGCCGACGGCGTCGGAGCCGGCGACAGCCGCGGCCGAGGCGGCTGCCGTGGGTGAACTCGGTCAGCTCGGGGTCGCGACCGCCGAGCAGGGCGACGAGCCGGCGAACACGGGCGACGAGTCGGCGAACGCAGGCGGCGAGCCTACGAGCGCGACCGCCGAGCAGCCGGAGGTGCTGGACGAGCAGACGGTCCAGGCTCCGCAAGCTCTTGAGGCGCAGGACGCGCAGGACGGCGATCCGGTCGCGTCGCTGATGGATCTGCTACCCGCCCCGTCTGCCGCGCAGGGGACGGCGGAGCCCGGCACCGGAGACGAATCCGGAGACGAATCCGGCGCGGCCGCGCAGGATCTGCTGGCGTCGCTGGTGTTCCCGTTGCCGCGTGACGAGCGCGGCTCCCAGACAGCCGACCCGGGCACAGGGGGCGCCTCGGGCGCAGCGGACCCCGGCGGGATCAGCACGTCCGATGACTCCGACAGCACGCGTGACGCGGACGACGCGGACGATGCGGACGACGACGGCGAGACCGACGACAGCGAGGCCGACGACGGCGAGGGCCTGACGCCCCCGTCGGTGCCGTCGTTCGGGTTGCTGTTCCAGGCGCCTCAGCCCGCGCCCGAGCGCGGCCGCCGCCGTGGCCGGTCGGCGGCGACCGTCGACGACGAGACCCCGGACGCGCCGGCCGACGACGCCGACGCCGAGAGCGACGACTCCCGCCCGGGAGCCCGCCGCACCGACCAGCGTGACCAGCGCGACTCTGGCGTGCCGAACCAGGACGGCGAGGCCGGGCGCTCCGACGACGACGCGGACGACGGCGACGACGACTCGGACGACGACAGCCGCGGTCAGCGCCGTCGCCGCCGGCGGGGCGGCAAGGGCCGGCGCCGCAACGGCGGCAACGGCTCCGACGACACCGACTCGCAGACCTCGCGGGCCTCCCAGGGGCAGGCATCGGAGGGGGCCGACGCCTCGCAGGGCACCGACGACCAGGACGATTCCGACGACGAGTCCGGCGACGGCGACTCCGCCCAGGACAACGGCTCGGGACGCAAGCGCACGCGGCGCCGCCGCCGCAGCGGGTCGGGCGCGACGGCGGGCGAGGACCCGCCCGGCACCGTCACCAAGGTGCGCGAGCCGCGCCGCGACCGCGACGTCGCCACCGGCATCAAGGGCTCCACCCGCCTGGAGGCCAAGCGTCAGCGTCGCCGCGAGGGCCGCGAGGCCGGCCGGCGCCGCACGATCATCACCGAGGCCGAGTTCCTCGCGCGGCGCGAGAGCGTCGAGCGGGTCATGGTCGTGCGTCAGCGCGGCAAGCTCACCCAGATCGGGGTGCTCGAGGACGGCGTGCTCGTCGAGCACTACATCTCCGGGCCGGGGTCGGTCTCCCACACCGGCTCCGCGTCGATGGCCGGCAACGTCTACCTCGGCCGGGTGCAGAACGTGCTGCCGAGCATGGAGGCGGCGTTCGTCGACATCGGCAAGGGCCGCAACGCCGTGCTCTACGCCGGTGAGGTCAACTGGGACGCCGCCGGGTTGGAGCAGCACAAGGCCCGCCGCATCGAGAACGCGTTGAGCAGCGGGCAGTCGGTGCTCGTGCAGGTCACCAAGGATCCGATCGGGCACAAGGGCGCCCGGCTCACCTCGCAGGTGTCGCTGCCGGGCCGCTACCTCGTGTACGTGCCGGACGGTTCGATGACCGGCATCAGCCGCAAGCTGCCCGACACCGAGCGCACCCGGCTGAAGAAGATCCTCAAGGAGATCGTTCCCGACGACGCCGGCGTCATCGTGCGCACTGCCGCCGAGGGCGCCTCGGAGGCCGAGCTGAAGGCCGACGTCGAGCGCCTCACCAAGGAGTGGGAGCGCATCCAGAACAAGTCGACCTCGGGCAACGCGCCGAGCCTGCTGCACGGCGAGCCCGACCTCACGGTGCGGGTCGTGCGCGACGTCTTCAACGAGGACTTCACCAAGCTCGTCGTCTCCGGCGACGACGCGTGGAGCACGGTCAGCGGCTACGTGCACGACGTCGCCGGCGACCTCGCCGAGCGGCTCACCAAGTGGACCGGCGACGACGACGTCTTCGCCCACTACCGCATCGACGAGCAGCTGACGAAGGCGATGGACCGCAAGGTGTGGCTGCCGTCGGGCGGCTCCCTGGTCATCGACCGCACCGAGGCGATGACGGTCATCGACGTCAACACCGGCAAGTTCACCGGCTCCGGGGGCAACCTCGAGGAGACGGTGACGAAGAACAACATCGAGGCCGCCGAGGAGATCGTGCGCCAGCTGCGGCTGCGCGACATCGGCGGGATCATCGTCATCGACTTCATCGACATGGTGCTGGAGTCGAACCGCGACCTCGTCGTGCGGAGACTGCTGGAGTGCCTCGGGCGCGACCGCACCAAGCACCAGGTCGCCGAGGTGACCTCGCTCGGGCTCGTGCAGATGACCCGAAAGCGCGTGGGCGCCGGGCTCATCGAGGCATTCAGCGAGCCGTGCGAGCACTGCAACGGACGCGGTCTCGTCGTGCACAGCGAGCCGGTCGCCCGGGCGTCCACCGACTCGCGGGACTCCTCGCGGGACACCCGCGATGCCGGACGCGACAACGGCGGTCGGCGTGGCCGGCGCGGCCGTGGCCGCGAGCAGGCCGAGGCCCCCGCGCAGCCGCCGGCCCCGACCGGACCGACTCCGGCCCAGATCGCCGCCGCCGCGTACGCCGCCGCCCTGCAGGCCGGCGGCCACGCCGACTCCGCCGACTCCGCGGAGCAGGCCGACGAGGTCGACGAGGCCACGCAGGCCGTGGCCGACGCCGTCTCCGGTGCCGTCAGCGAGGCGCTGCGCGACGCGGCCCGCGACCAGGACTCCCGGCCGACGAGCCCCGTGGCCGACCAGGTGCCCGAGGCGCCCGAGCCGCTGGAGTCGATCGAGCCGCTGGAGGACATCGAGTCGCTCGGGTCCAGCGGGGCGCCGGGAAGCCTGGCCGGTGCCGCCGACGAGCCCGACGCGTCGATCGGGTCCGCGGGCTGGGGCGAGACCGACCGGTCCGCCGGCTCATCCAACGGCACGCCCTCCAACGGCACGGGGCCTTCGACGCGGGTCGAGCCTGCTGCGCCGCGTCGCCGCGGCGGGCGGCGCGCCGTTCGCGCCAGCGCGTCCGCGCCGGCCGGTTCGGGCGAGGCGGGCGTGTTCGTCGCGCAGTCGTCGGGCGGCAACGCCGAGGTCGCGCAGGTGCTCGCCGCGTCGGCACCCGAGCCCGCCACCGAGCCCGCTACCGCGTCGGACACCAACGGCCGGCGCCACCGCAGCGCTCGCCGCGCCGTCAGCGCGCCCGCCGGGCCGCCGACACCCTCCGAGTCGGTGGAGCCCGAGTCGGTCGAGCCCGAGTCGGTCGAGCCCGAGTCGGTCGAGCCCGAGTCGGTGGAGCCCGAGTCGGTGGAGCCCGAGACGTCGGAGCCCGAGACGTCGGAGCCGGTCGAGCCGTCGACGCCGTCCGAGCCCACGCCGTCGGCGCCGGAGACGGAGACGGACCCCGGTTTCGCGGGCCCGGCCGATCCGCCGGTCGAGACCGATGATGTCGACGTCCGGCCCATCGAGACGCAACCCGATCAGCTGGCTGAGCCCGACCAGTCCGGGCCCGCGGACAGCGCACCCGCCGACCCCGGCTCCGAAACTGGCCCCGAAACCGGCTCCGGAACCGATTCCGGGGACGGGATGCAGGACGCGGATTCCGGCCTCGGCGGCGAGGGCCGCGAGCAGGGTTGACGGTGAGTCGCCCGAGGTCGTGCGGTTTGGTCTCGGGTCGGTAGTTCAAGTAATCTGGTGAGTCGGTGCGTCCACCGAGTACCCGCGCTTCGCGATGTTGCAGCGGGCCGGTCCGAAGCGGCGCTTCGCCCAACAACGAGCAGGAGTGAGTCAAACGTGTATGCGATCGTCCGCGCAGGCGGCCGTCAGGAGAAGGTAGCCGTCGGTGACGTGCTCATCGTCGACAAGGTCGACGGAGCGCCCGGCGACAGCCTCGAGCTCACCCCGCTGCTGCTCGTCGACGGCTCGACCGTGACCACCGACGCCGACACGCTGGCCAAGGCCACCGTGCGCGCCGAGATCGTCAAGCCCACCAAGGGCCCGAAGATCACGATCCTCAAGTACAAGAACAAGACGGGCTACCGCAAGCGCCAGGGGCACCGTCAGCACACGACCCAGATCAAGGTCACCGCGATCGACGCCTGAGCGTCGGGCCGACCCCAGCTAGCGATAGGTAGGCACAGACATGGCACACAAGAAGGGTGCGTCCTCGACTCGCAACGGGCGCGACTCCAACGCTCAGTTCCTGGGCGTCAAGCGCTTCGGCGGACAGGTCGTCAACGCCGGCGAGATCATCGTCCGGCAGCGCGGCACCCACTTCCACCCGGGTGAGAACGTCGGCCGCGGCGGAGACGACACGCTATTCGCCCTCGCCGCCGGCGCCGTCGAGTTCGGCACCAAGCGCGGCCGCAAGACGGTCAGCATCGTCGCCTCGGAGTAATCCCGAGCGACACAACACGTTGGCGGAGCCGGTGTCGGCTCCCACACAAGGGGTGGGTCACGACGACCCACCCCTTGTCGTTGAGACCCGACCTTCGCTGAAAACTGCGTGTCGTGGTGAGGACTGCGACCCGGACTGCAGTTCTCACCACGACACGCAGTTTTCAGGGAAGTTGGGAGAGGGAAGGAAAAGGAAACCATGGCGGCGTTCGTCGACCGCGTCACCCTGCACGTGCAGGCCGGCAACGGCGGGCACGGCTGCGCCTCGGTGCATCGCGAGAAGTTCAAGCCGCTGGGCGGGCCGGATGGCGGCAACGGGGGCAGCGGCGGCGACGTCGTGCTCGTCGTCGACCCGCAGGTCACGACGCTGCTCGACTACCACCACACCCCGCACCGGCGGGCCGCGAACGGCCGGCCCGGGGAGGGCGAGGAGCGTAACGGCGCCGCCGGCGACGACCTCGTGCTGCCGGTGCCCGAGGGCACCGTGGCCCGCAGCGCCGACGGCGGCATCGTCGCCGACCTGGTGGGCGCCGGCACGCGGGTCGTGCTGGCCCGCGGCGGGCGCGGCGGGCTGGGCAACAAGGCCCTGGCCTCCAAGCGCCGCAAGGCCCCCGGCTTCGCCCTGCTCGGGGAGCCGGGCGAGGAGCTCGACGTCGTGCTCGAACTGAAGAGTCTCGCCGACGTCGCCCTGGTCGGCTTTCCGTCGGCGGGCAAGTCGAGCCTGGTGTCGGTGCTGTCGGCCGCCAAACCGAAGATCGCCGACTACCCCTTCACGACGCTCGTGCCGAACCTCGGGGTGGTCACCGCCGGTGACGAGCGGTTCACGATCGCCGACGTGCCCGGCCTCATCCCCGGCGCCCACGAGGGCCGCGGCCTCGGCCTGGAGTTCCTGCGGCACGTCGAGCGCTGCTCGGTGCTCGCGCACGTCATCGACTGCGCCACCCTGGAGCCGGGTCGCGACCCGCTCTCCGACCTCGACGCCATCGAGCACGAGCTGCGCCAGTACGTGCCCGACGAGGCGCTCGGCGGGCGACCGCTGTCGGAACGCACCCGGCTCATCGTGCTCAACAAGGCCGACGTGCCCGAGGCCCTGGAGCTGGCCGAGTTCGTCAAGGGCGATCTGCAGGGCCGCGGGTACGAGGTCTACATCGTCTCGGCCGTGGCTCGAACCGGGCTGCGCGAGTTGACGTTCGCGATGGCCCGGCATGTGGCCGCGGCCCGGGAGTCGCTGCCGTCACCCGATTCCCGTCAGCGCGTGGTCATCCGGCCGGTCGCCGTCGACGACAGCGGCTTCGAGGTGCGTCGCGAGCAGACCCCCGAGGGCGAGGCCTTCCGCGTCATCGGTGAGCGGCCCACCCGCTGGGTGCGTCAGACCGACTTCGCCAACGACGAGGCCGTCGGCTACCTGGCCGACCGCCTGGCCCGCTCCGGCGTGGAGGACGAACTCCTCAAGGCCGGCGCCGTCGCCGGATCGACCGTGCTCATCGGCCCCGGTGACAACGCGGTCGTCTTCGACTGGGAACCGACGATGTCGGCGGGGGCCGAGCTGCTCGGCAGCGGCGGACCGCGCGGCACCGATCCGCGGCTCAGCGAGCGGCAGCGCCCGAGTCGCGCGGAGAAGCGCGACGACTACGAGTCGCGGCGCAGCGCCAAGCGCGCAGCGCGCGCCGAGCTGGCCTCCGAGCGCGAGGCCGGGCTCTGGACCGACCCCGACGAGTGAGCCGCGCGCCGAACTGGCCACGGGCCGCGAGGCCGGCTTCCGGACCGACCGCCGACGACTGATCCGCGCCGCCGGGATCAGCGATTCACCGAATCGACGATCCCGGCACCCGTCGGTTTTTCATCGCCGCAGGTCAGCGGCCCTCGGGGGAGCGGGCGGCGTGATCGGGATCGTCGATTCGGCTATACGTTCGGCCGGCCTGGCCGTCGATGGGCGTGGCCGCGGCGATGAGGTGGGCGAGATCGAGCTCGGCCGGGGTCGTCACGTGCACGTTCGTCGGCTCGCCGGGCACGACGACGATGCGACCGCCGGCGTCGGCGACGAGGGCGGAGTCCTCGGCGGTGCTGCGGCCTGCGGCGTGGGCCCGCCGAAACGCGGTGGCGCGGAACGCCTGTGGCGTCTGCACGAGCACCCGGGTGCGGTCCGGATCCGCGGGGGTGCGGGGGAGGCCGGCCACGCGGGTGCCGTCGGCGTCGACGTCGGCGAGCACCTCGGTCAGGGGCAAGCCCGGGAGCGCCCCGTCCGCGCCGGCGAGCACGGCGTCGAC
>JBDIAM010000187.1:0-6813 GCA_039812445.1 Piscicoccus intestinalis
GCACGCGACGGGGAGTGATCCGCACGCGACGAGGCCCCGCCCGGGTGGGCGGGGCCTCGTGGTCGGGGGAGGTGCTTCAGGCCCTACACCGTCGAGGGGAGGTCGTCCCCCGGAGCAACCTCCCCTCGACCCGTGCGGCAGGGCCGTACGCGTGTGTCAGCGGCGCGCGGTCACCAGGCGCACCAGCCACAGCAGGATGCAGGCGCCCAAGATCGCGGTGAGCATGCTGAAGATGAGACCGCCACCGGCCACGTCGAGGCCGAACAGGGAGAGCAGGAAGCCACCGAGCAGACCGCCGACGATGCCGACGACGATGTTCAGGCCGATGCCCTGCTGGGCGTCGGTGCCCATGATCTTGCTCGCGATCCATCCGGCGATACCACCGAGGATGATCCATCCGATAATTCCCCAGCTGATCATTTGCTGATCCCTTCTAGGTTGCTTGTCGTGCGGTCGACGGCGCACAGAGGGGCCGACGACGACAGTGATGCGATCGGACTCGCATGACCATCGCTCCCCAGGCCATACCCAGGTTGACCAGACCCAATGCGCGCGAACGCGCCTGCGCCCATTCTCTCGCCGATATCCGGATCCGCCAGCCGAGAAAACACCCATAACACCGGGTGCGGACCCTCATCGATCGATGTCGGGCTCCTGCGCGAGCTCCTGCGGCCGGGTGTGCGAGCTCACCTTCGCCCCGGACAGGTAGGCCGCCCGGGCCAGGATGTTGCTCGCGACCGAGGAGACGATGAGCAGCGCGGCCACCGTCACCAGCGTCTTGAGCAGGTCGATCCACGTGAACCCGACCGCCGCCCAGCGGTGCAGGAACGCCGCGACGACGATGAGCGGCAGGCCGGTGCCGGTGGCCGGGGTGAGCACGTTGATGCGGGAGATCGCGTCGTGCTGCCGGTGCATCGCAACGGCGCTGACGAGCACGAACAGCGCGCCGACGACGACGAGCACCCCCGCCAGGGTCTCCAGGATCACGAACAGCGTGCCGTTCATCGCCGCCCCCTTGTGATGATGCGGGCCAGCGCGATCGTCGCGAGGATGCCGAGCAGCGCCGCGAGCATCGCGGCGTCGACGACCGCCGCCGACCCGTAGAGGATGCCGAACAGCACGAGCAGGCCGATGGCGCTGAAGAACACGAGGTCGCCGACGACGGCCCGCGTCGCGTTGTCGGGTGCGGTGACGACTCGCACGAGGCCGAGCACGATCGCGACGCTGAGGATGCCCATGGCGATCCAGGTCCCGATGATCATCAGCGCCCTCCCCACTCGTCGCCGGGCCGCAGGTCGTCGGCCGGCTCCGGCGCCCGCCCGCGGGTGGCCGTCAGCAGCCGGGTCTCCATGTCGCGCAGCCCCTCGATGATCTCGGCGCGCGAGCGGCCGTAGAGGCTGTGCACGAACAGCGCCGGTCCCACCCCGTTCTGCGCGGAGGCGGTGCCGACCACCAGCGTGCCCGGCGTGATCGTGATCGAGGACGCCATCGCGGTGATCTCGAAGTCGGACCGGCAGCGCAGCGGCAGCTCGACGATCGCGGGGGTGGCCCCGTCTCCGGGGGTGAAGGTGTCGTGCGCGACGGCCCAGGAGCCCTTGGCGACCTCGACGACGATCCAGCCGATGTAGGAGAGCCAGCTCAGAATCCTCATCCCAGCACCGCCTGCACGTAGGGCGCGAGGTCGGTCAGGGCGAGGCCGGCCGACTGCGCGATCGGGTAGAGCACGCCGCCGAAGACGAACATGAGCACCGAGACGACGATGAGCACATACCCCGGGGCCGCCAGGCTCGTCGGCACTCGCACGTCGTCGGTCAGCGCGACGAGCGGAGCCCGACCGGCGAGCGGGTCGTCGGGGGCGTACCGCTCCATCGGCGGCCCCCAGAACACCTGCTCCCACAGCCGTTGCAGCGCCATGAGCGAGGCGAGCGAGGCGAGGATGATCGCGCCGATAAGCACGGCGGCCACGGCCGGGGGCGCCTGGGAGGCCCCGACGACGAGGCCCACCTTGCCCCACAGACCCGAGGTCGGGGGCAGGCCGACGAGCGAGAACAGCCCGAGGGTGAAGGCGACGGCGATCCAGCGTTCGCGGCGCATGAGCCCGCCGAGCCGGTCGTAGCGCCCCGACCCGTAGACCTGCTCGAGCGCGCCGGTGAGCAGCAGCAGCGCGCCCATCGTGATGACGTGGTGGGCGAGGTAGAACAGGCCCGCGGCGAGGGCGTCGGTGGTGAACACGACGAGTCCGAGCAGGATGTGCCCGACGCCGCTGACCATCTGGAAGGCCATCGCGGGGCGGATCCGGCCGACCCCGGCGGTGCAGATCGCACCGACGAGCATGGTGGCCACGACGACGACGATGAGCACCCACACCCACGGGGCGACCTCGCCGAACGTCGTCGCGTAGATGCGGTAGATCGCGTACAGCGCGACCTTGGTGTGCAGCCCGGAGAACAGCGCCATCATGCCGGCCGAGGTGGCCGGGTAGGAGGTCGGCAGCCAGCCGTGCACGGGCACCGCACCGCCCTTGATCGCCAGGGCGAGCAGCACGGTGATGATCGCCATCGCGACGCGCGGGTCCTCGGCCGCCCGGCCCTGCAGCACCGCGAGGTTGACGCTGCCGGCGACGCCGTACACGAAGCCGACGCTGATGAGCAGGAACGTGCTGGTCAGCAGGTTGACGAGGATGAACACCCGGCCGATGCCGAGGCGCCGCCAGGTGCCGGTCACCGCGATGAGCGCGTACGAGGGCAGCAGCATGACCTCGACGAACACGAAGAGGTTGAACAGGTCGCCGGTCATCAGCGCGCCGTTGACGCCGGCCATGAGCATGAGCGCCAGGGGCGGCACGAACCGGTAGCGGTCCTCGCCGGTGGCGACGAGGAACCAGCCGCACATCGCGGTGGTCAGGCCGGTGACGACGAACATCATCGCGGTCACCGTGTCGGAGACGAACGGGATCGCGACCCCGGGTACGAATCCGGCGACGTTGTGGGCCAGCACCGGCGTGCTCTGGTGCACGCCGATGAGCCAGGCGCCGGCCGCCGCGACCGCCAGCGGCACCCCGATGAGCAGCACCCGGTCGAGCACCGGGTGCCGCACGATGACGGTGAGTCCGGCCGCGAGCAGCGGCAGGGCGGCGAAGAGAGCGAGGTTGGCGGCGTTCATCAGGTGTGGCTCTCCCCCGTCGACGGCATGCGGTGGGTGTCGTCGTTGTGGCCGATGACCGCCAGCGTCAGCATGACGACCGTGACCGCGAGGGTGATGACGATCGCGGTCAGCACGAAGGCCATCGGCAGCGGGTCACCCATGACCTCGGGGTTGTTGATGTCGCTGAGCGGCTCGGCGCGCCAGCCGGGCACGCCGGTGCTGAGCAGCACGAAGTTCGCCGCGTGCGAGAGCAGCGTGATGCCGAACACGATGCGCACCATGCTGCGCGAGAGCAGCAGGTAGGTGCCGCCCGCGACGAGCACCCCGACGGTGACGGACAGGATCATCATCGGCCCGGCTCCTTCGGTTGGGTGCCTTCGGCCAGATGTCGCGTGCGCAGGCCGACGCGGGCGCGCGACTCGCCGCGGACCGTCTCCATCGGGCCGGTCAGCTCGCCCTCGACGGCCTCGTCGGCGCGCTCGCGGGTGCCCTCGGAGCCGGGCTCGAGGAGGGCCTCTCCGCTCGTGCCGAGCAGGTTGAAGGCGAGCATGACCAGGCCGATGACCGCCATGTAGACGCCGACGTCGAAGAGCATCGAGGTGACCAGGTGCACGCCGCCGAGGTAGGTGTGCATCGGCTCGAGGAAGGAGCCGGCGAACGCCAGGCCGGCCAGGCCGGTGACGACGGCGACGGCCACACCGCCTCCGATGAGGATGATGGGGGCGCGTGGCGGCCCGATCTGGCGGTCCTTGGAGGTGGACAGGTAGTACAGGCCGACGATCGCGGAGCCGACGAGCGCGGCGATGAAGCCGCCGCCGGGCGAGTTGTGGCCGCGCCAGAAGATGACCGCCGAGAGCACGACGAGGATCGGCGCCATGAAGCGCACGGCCAGCTGCATCGGCAGCACGTTCGACCACGCGTCGGTGATCGCGCGGTAGGCGGTGCTGCCTTCGGCGCGCAGGTCGAGCTGCGGGCGGCGCACGTTGCCGGCGATGCGGTTGCCGTCGGGGGCGAGGTTGCGGTCGCGCACGCTGGAGACGATGGCGAGGATCGCGATGCCGGCCATGCCGAGCACGGCGAGTTCGCCGAGGGTGTCGAGTGCGCGGAACTCGACGAGGATGACGTTGACGATGTTGTTGCCGCCGGTCACCTCGGTGGCCTGCTCGGCGTAGTAGGTGGCCACGTCGGAGCGGGGGCGGCGGGCCGAGAACGTCCACGTCGCGAGGAACGCGGCGACGCCCATGCCGACCGACAGGATGATCGCCCGGGCGTGCCGGGGCCGGGTCGAGCGGCCGAAGTCGCGGGGCAGCTTCTGCAGCACGAGCATGATGACGATGACCGTCAGCGACTCCACGAGCAGCTGGGTCAGGGCGACGTCGGGGGCTCCGAGGGCGAGCAGCTGCACGGTGGCGACGATGCCGACCGCCGACAGGGAGACGGTGGCCGCCAGCCGCGACACCGAGCGGCACACGCTGACGACGGAGCAGACGATGAGCGCCAGCAGCAGCACGTCGATCGGCTGGGTCAGCGCCACCGGGCCCTGCGCCCACGGCGGGGTGTCGCCGGAGATGATCAGCAGCCCCGGGATGACGACGGCGATGAAGCTGCCCAGCAGCATGACGAGGTGACGCTCGGGGCGGTCGACGACGAAGGCCCGCACGAGCGGCAGCGCGACGTCGCGCAGGCGGTGGTGCACCCAGGCGATGACACCGGCTCCGTCGGTGGCGAAGGTGGGCTTCTCCAGGGCCGGCCACAGCGCGCGGCGGCGGGCGATGATGACGGCGCCGAGCGCGAAGATCGTCAGGGTGGCGAACAGTTCGGGCGTCAACCCGTGCCACAGCGTCAGGTGCGACTCATAGCCGGAGCCGGGCCGCATGGCCTCCGTGGCGAGCGAGACCGGAGTGTCGAGCACGAACGCCGCCAGGCCCAGCGGGATGCCGAGCAGGATCGGCAGCGCGGCCGACCACAGCATGACGTTCTCGTGGCGGTTGACGGGGGCGGGGCCCTCGTGGTGCTCCTCGCCGCGGCCGTCGACGAAGGCGCCGAAGAGGATCTTCGTGCAGTACGCGAAGGTGAGCACGCTGGCCGCGGCGGCGCCGATCATCGCGACCCAGCCGGCCCACGCGGGACCGGGCGCCTCGAGCAGACCCGCCAGGACCGACTCCTTGGAGACGAAGCCGAGCAGCGGCGGGATGCCGGCCATCGAGGCGCAGCCGACGGCCATGACCGCGAAGCTCGCGGGCATCTGGCGGCGCAGGGCCGGGAGCCGGCGCAGGTCGCGGGTGTGCGTGGAGTGGTCGACGACGCCGACCATCATGAACAGGCCCGACTTGAAAAGCGCGTGCGCGATCGTGTGCGTGATGGCGGCGGCCAGGGCCGGGGCGGTACCGACTCCGAGCACCGCGACGATGAGGCCGAGCTGGCTGACCGTGGAGTAGGCCATGAGCTTCTTGAGGTCGGTCTGCTGGCAGGCGAAGAACGCGCCGAGGGCGGCGGTGAACACTCCGACGGTGATGAGCGAGACGTTCCAGACCGGCGTCGCGTGGAATGCCGGGGAGAACCGCATGAGCAGGAAGATGCCGGCCTTGACGACCGCCGCGGCGTGCAGGTAGGCGCTGACCGGGGTGATCGCGGCCATCGCGTCGGGCAGCCACACGTGGAACGGGAACTGGGCGCTCTTGGAGAACCCGGCGATGAGCACGAGCGTGGCGACGACGCCCGCGAACGCCGGGTCGGTGCCCCACACGGGGTGGGCCAGGGCTTCGGTGACGTTCGTCGTGCCGGTGCGCACCATGATGAGGCCGACCGCCGCGAGCAGCGTCAGGCCGCCGATGAACGTCATGAGCAGCGTGCGCATCGACGCCTGCTCGCCGGCGTGGCCCGAGCGCGCGATGAGGAAGAACGACGCCAGGCTCGTCAGCTCCCAGCAGATGAACAGCAGCACGAGGTCGTCGGCGAGCACGAGGCCCACCATCGACAGCGTGAACGTCGTCATGACGAGGTAGAAGCTCAGCTGCGGACCCTTGCCGAGGTACTCGGTGGAGTACGCGAAGACGACCGCCCCGATGAGCAGCGCGATGAGGCTGAACGCGACGCCGATCCCGTCGGCCCGCAGCGCGAACTCGACGCCGAGCGGCTCGACCCACGGGACCCGCCACACCGCCTGCGACCCGGGCGCGCCCGCGGCGCCGGTGAAGACCGCCGAGATCGCGGGCCACAGGGTGGCGGTCGCGACGAGGTAGAGGGCCGCCAGCGGCCAGCCGGCGGCGCGGCCCATCGCGCGATCCAGCACGGGAGTCGCCGCGACGGCGACGGCGAGCACGCACAGCGTCCAGACCATGCTCATCGTCGGCGTTCCCTCCTTCGGGCTCGAATGTCCGGGTGTGCGTGGCCGACCCGCGGCCGGCACCTGCCCACACCTTGCCGCGCTTTATGCGCTCGTTGCGCCCTTCGCCGGGATCGAATTCCGCCAGCACATGTGTGCGGCCGGGGCGGGAGCTGCGGGAGCCGGAGGCGGTGCCGCCGCGCGGGCAATGACCGACATCCTTGTGCATCCGCGGGCCGCCGTGCACCCCCTGCGGGCCCCTGGCCGCGCACGTGCGGGTGCCGCCGGGCCAGGCTGGGTGGGTGCACCCACGCTCGCGGTCTGGGTTGGGGTCGGGTTTGGGG
>JBDIAM010000188.1:0-6796 GCA_039812445.1 Piscicoccus intestinalis
GGCCGTGGCCAGGGCCGCTGCCGCCCAGGGGATCCGCGGATCCGCCCATCATCCGGCGGTCCTGCTCGTCGAACAGGTCGTCGGCGCGCTCGAACTCGGCGAGGTCGCGTTCGGCCTCCGGGGAGAGACGCTCGTTGGAGTAGGAGCGCTCGCCTCGCCCGCCGTAGGGATCGGCCAACTCCCCCGTCGGCCCGCTCCCGTCTCCGGACGCGGCGCCGGTCGGTTCGGCGCGCTCGCCCTCGCGGCGACCGGGGCGCGGCGCGGCGGCCCCTGCAGATCGGTCGTCATCGTCGGCGCGCGGGTCGCCCGGCCGCACCCTCGCCGGCCCACCCGACACGCCCGACCCGCCCGAGCCGTCGTCGGCGCGCTCATGGCCGACGGGCCCCCGGCCCGCGCCGCCGCGGCGCGCGAGGACGACGACCAACGCCACGACGAGCAGCGCCACCAGCACCAAACCGGCCCAGACCCAGCCCATGACCATCCCTCCGATCGCGAGCGACGCCGCTGCGTCGACATCTGCTCATTGTCCGCGGATCCCGCGCGGCGGGCCATTTCTCGCAGGCGTCGGAATCCGCCACGGCCTCGCGACATCGCACCCGGCGATTAGCGCAAGACCGTTACCGGTCGACGATCGATGTCTCATCCGCCCACGTGTTATGGAAATGTGGCCCTGTGAGCAACAGGGTGAAGGCAGCGGATGTGGCACGCCTGGCCGGCGTGTCTCGCACCGCCGTGTCTTTCGTGCTCAACGGCCGCGCGGAGGGGAACATCGCGCCGGCCACCGCCGAACGTGTCCGGGCCGCCGCCGAGGAGTTGGGGTACACGCCCGATCGGGTGGCCCAGAGCCTGCGGCTGCAGCGCACCCACGTCGTCGGTCTCGTCACCGACTCCATCGCGTCGTCACCGTTCGCCGGTCGGATCCTCTCCGGAGCCGTCGACCGCGCCGCCGACTCCGGCTACGTGCTCGTGCTGTTCGACAGCCAGGGGCGTCAGGAGCGCGAGCAGGAGGCGGTGGAGGAGTTCTCGCGGCGCCGCGTCGACGGGCTCGTCTACGCGGCGATGGCGGTCCGAGAGGTCACCTCGCTGCCCGCGACCCAACTGCCGCTCGTGCTCGCGAACTGTGTCGAGACCTCCGGAACCCACACCTGCGTGGTGCCCGACAACGTCACCGCCGGCGGCGAGGCGGCCCGGCACCTGCTCGGTCTGGGGCACCGCCGCATCGTCATGCTCGGTGGTCCGGGCGACGTCGCGGGGGTGCAGCGCAGTGAGGGTTACCGCGCCGCGATCCGGGAGGCGGGGCTGGCCGCCACCGACTGTCCGGTGATCGGGTTGGGAAAGATGTGGTCGATCGACGTCGGCTACTCCGGGGCGATGCGCGCGTTCACCGACTCCCGGGGTCGGGTGAAGTCGCCGGCCCGTCGACCCACCGCGGTCTTCGCCGTCAACGACCGCGTCGCCACCGGCGCCCTGCTGGCCCTGGCGCAGCTCGGGCTGTCGGTTCCCGGGCACGTGTCGGTGCTCGGCTTCGACGACCAGGAGCAACTCGCGGCGCACGTCGTGCCGGCGCTGACCACCTTCGCGCTGCCACACCGGCAGATGGGCGAGGTGGCCGTCGACCGGCTCCTCGGGCACCTGGGGCGGCAGCGCGAGGCGATGCACGCGACCACCCTGCGGTTGCACTGCCCGCTCATCGAGCGGGATTCCACGGCTCCGGTGCCCGCCTGAGCCGGGCCGGGGCCTCAGCCGCCCCGGTGAGCCTGCGCCGGCGACTCACCCGATCGCGACGTCCCGGCGCGCGGGCGCGAGTTGTTCGACGGACCGACCGCGGGTACACACTGAGCTGTGACTGCATCCTCGCGCGAGCTGCGCGACGAGCCCGCGCCCGGCGACCAGCCCAGTGACCAGCCCAGTGACCAGCCCGGCGACCAGACCGGCACTCAAAGCGGCACCGGCTCCGGTTCTGTGTCCGGTCTCGAGAACGCGGGCGCGGGCGGTGCCGAGCGCGGTGACGCGAGCACCGAAGCGCCCGAAGCGAGCACCGGAACGAGCACCGAAGCGCCGGGCGACGCCGCTGCCTCAGAGCCGACCGAGCCGACCGAGGCGCCCGAGGCGCCCGAGGCGCCCGAGGCGCCCGGGGCGCCCGCCACAGATCGGGCCGCCGGCACCGGCACGGGCTCGGCACAGACGTCCCGAGCCCCGGCAGGGGTGGCTCCGGCCGCGAACCCCGCGTGGGCGTCGGCGCGCATGCCGCGGATGGGCATCGTGCTGCTCGTGCTCGGCGGCGGGTGGCTCGCCGTCTCCGGGGCGCAGCATCTGCAGGGCATCCTGGGGCCGCTGCTGCTGACGCTCAACCTCGTCATCGTGGCGTATCCGGTGCAGGCGTGGCTGAACCGGCGCGGCCTGCCGCGCATCGTCGGGGCCTGCGCGTCCGGGCTCATCGTGTTCGCGATCATCATCGCGTTCTTCGCCGCGCTCGGCTGGTCGATGGCGCTGCTCGTGCAGGAGATCCCCGCGTACCAACAGCAGTTCTCCGCGTTGTACCAGTCGGCGCTCGAGCAACTGCAGCGCGTCGGGGTGAGCGAGACGCAGGCGATGTCGCAGCTGCAGAGCCAGCTCAACCCCTCCCGGGTCGTCGGCCTGGCGACCCAGACCCTGTCGGGCCTCACCGGTGCGCTGACGCTGCTGCTCGTCGTCGTGACGATCGTGTTCGTCGTGCTCATCGACTCGATGCAGGTCGGGCTGCGGTTGCAGGTCGCCTCCCGCACGCACGCCGACGTGGCGGCCGCGCTCATCGGGTTCGCCCGCGGGGTGCGTCGCTACTGGATCGTCTCCAGCATCTTCGGCGCGATCGTCGCCGTGCTCGACGTGTTGGCGCTGGTGTGGCTCGGGGTGCCGCTGGCCGTCGTGTGGGGTCTGCTGTCGTTCCTGACGAACTACATCCCGAACATCGGCTTCGTCATCGGCATCGTGCCGCCGACCCTCATGGCGCTGTTGGCCAACGGGCCGCAGTCGGCGCTGCTCGTCGTCATCGCCTACTGCGTCATCAACTTCGTCATCCAGTCGATCATCCAGCCGAAGTTCCTCGGCGACGCGGTCGGCGTCACCGCGACGGTCTCGCTGCTCAGCCTGCTGTTCTGGGCGTGGGTGCTCGGACCGCTCGGCGCGCTCATCGCGTTGCCCGCGACCCTGCTGTGCAAGGCGCTGCTCATCGACACCGACCCGCGGATGCAGTGGCTCAACTCGTTCATCGCCAGCCATCCCGAACGTGGCAACCAGATGGAACAAGCGGGCGATGACGCGCCCGGAGCCGGTCGCTCCCGAGCCTGACCGCCGGCTCAGAGCTGGCGTGCGAGCCAGGCCATGCCGTCGCCCCAGTGGGCGCGGCTGTACGCGGTCGTGTGGCCGCCGCGGTCGAAGACGGTCCGGGCGTTCGGCAGGCTGCGGGCGAGCTCGACGTTGCCGGGGTAGAAGCGGTCCGAGGTGCCGCACGCCATCCACAACGGGATCTGCTTGAGCCGGTCGACGCGCATGAAGATCGAGTGCCGCAGAAAGTCGGCCTCGTCGTCGAAGGCGCCGATGGACGTGGCGGCGAAGGCGCGGCGCAGCGCGGCGCTCATCGTCACGACGCCGAACACCCGTTCGGGGCCGAGTTCGCCTGCGAGATAGAGGGCCCCGAAGCCGCCCATCGACACACCGGTGAGCCCGATCCGCGCGGTCGGGAGTCCGCGGGCGGTGAGCATCGGCAGGAACTCGCGGGTGAGCATCGACGGGGAGTCGGAGGCGGCGCGCGGATGCCAGTAGCTGAGCCGGCCGTCGACGGCCGCGATCGCGAGCCCGGTCTCGCGGGCGATCCGGGGCGCGTCGAGGGCCGCGAACCAGTAGCCGGCGCTGCTGCCCTTGCCGTGCAGGGCGAGCACGAGGCCGGTGGCGCGGCGCGGCACGGCCAGCCACCAGTTCAGCGGTTCACCGCCGAGGTACTGCGAGAACAGCTCGCCGCGGGTGGTGTGCACTCCGGCGGACAGGCCGCTGCCGGAGGCGGGAACGATCGTCGCGAGGGCGCCGAGCGCGGCCCCGGAGCGCAGCATCGTGCGGCGGTCGAGGCGGGCGGACAGGGCGCGCGACAGCGGGCGAGGGCGGACCCGCAGGCCCGCAGCAGTGGATTGAGGAGCCCGGTCACCCCCATGCCCGGGCCCCGATATGGCCCCTCCCATGTCTCTACTATCGGCATTTCTGCCGCGACCCACACGCGTCGACGCGTAATGGTTGCGTAACCATCACGTGAGTCCGCCTCCGAGTTGTGTACGCGCACACGCGGTCCCAGGCACGTGCGGGCGCACTCGTCCCGGCCCGCGCGCCGCGCCCTACGCTGCATCCATGGACTTCACGAGCGCCTACGCGCACGGCTACGCGCGGATCGCGGCCTGCACGATGCCGATCGCCATCGCCGACCCGGCGCGCAACGTCGAGACGATCGCGGCGATCGCGCGCGAGGTGCACGACGAGGGGGTGGCGCTGGCCGTCTTCCCGGAGTTGTCGGTCTCCGGGTACGCGCTGGAAGACCTGCTGCTGCAGGACCCGCTGCTCGACGCCGTCGAACGCGGACTGGCCGAACTCGCCGCCGCCACCGCGAGCCTGCGCCCGCTGCTCGTCGTCGGTGCCCCGCTGCGGCACGGCAACCGGCTCTACAACTGCGCGGTCGTGCTGCACGGTGGCGCGATCCTCGGGGTGGCGCCGAAGTCGTACCTGCCGAACTACCGGGAGTTCTACGAGAAGCGGCACTTCGCGCTCGGCGACGACCAGGCCGGCGGCACCCTCGAATTCGCCGCCGGGCCGCTCGCCGGCGCCGCCGTTCCGTTCGGGCCCGACCTGCTGTTCCGCGCGGTCGACCTGCCGGGGTTCACCCTGCACGTCGAGGTGTGCGAGGACATGTGGGTGCCGGTGCCGCCGAGTGCCCGGGCGGCGCTGGCCGGAGCGTCGGTGCTCGCCAACATCTCCGGGAGCCCGATCACGGTGACGAAGTCCGACACCCGGCACCTCATGTGTCGTTCGGCGAGCGCCCGCTGCCTGGCCGCCTACGTGTTCGCCGCCGCCGGGGAGGGCGAGTCGAGCACCGACCTGTCCTGGGACGGGCAGACGATGATCTACGAGAACGGCGACCTGCTCGCGCAGACCGAGCGGTTCCCGGCCGGGCCGCGCCGGTCGGTGGCCGACGTCGACCTCGACACGCTGCGCCAGGAGCGGGCGCGCAACGGCTCCTTCGACGACAACCGCCGGACTCTCGTGGATATCGGCGAAATCGATTACCGCACAGTTGACTTCACGCTCGACGCGCCAACGGGTGACCTCGGCTTGCGGCGGGCGATCGACCGGTTCCCGTTCGTGCCGAACGACGCCTCCCGGCTCGCGCAGGACTGCTACGAGGCGTACGCGATCCAGGTGTCCGGGCTGGAACAGCGGCTGCGGGCGATCGGCAACCCGAAGATCGTCATCGGCGTCTCCGGGGGCCTGGACTCGACGCACGCGCTGATCGTCGCGGCGAAGGCGATGGACCGGCTGGGGCGGCCGCGCAGCGACATCCTCGCGTACACGATGCCGGGGTTCGCGACCGGCGATCACACGAAGAACAACGCGCTCGCGCTGTGCGAGGCGCTCGAGGTGCCGTGCGAGATCCTCGACATCCGGCCCGCGGCCACGCAGATGCTCAAGGACATGAAGCACCCGTTCGGGGTCTCCGACGGGGCCGACCCGGTGTACGACGTGACGTTCGAGAACGTGCAGGCCGGGCTGCGCACCGACTACCTGTTCCGGCTCGCGAACCACCACGGCGGCATCGTGCTCGGCACCGGCGACCTGTCCGAGCTCGCGCTCGGCTGGTGCACGTACGGCGTCGGCGACCAGATGAGCCACTACGCGGTGAACACCGGCGTACCCAAGACCCTCATCCAGCACCTCATCCGCTGGGTCATCACCTCCGAGCAGTTCGCGCCCGGAGTCGGTGAGGTGCTCGGCTCGATCCTCGGCACCGAGATCACGCCCGAACTTGTACCGACCGTCGAGGGCAAGGCACCGCAGTCGACACAGGCGAGCATCGGCCCGTACAACCTGCAGGACTTCACGCTGTTCCACGTGCTGCGCTTCGGGATGCGCCCCAGCAAGATCGCGTTCCTCGCCTGGCACGCGTGGCACGACGCCTCCCTCGGCGAGTGGCCCGCGGGCATCGAGGGCGAGGAGCGGATCGCCTACGACCTGGGCGAGATCCGCCGCTGGATGGAGGTCTTCCTCAAGCGGTTCTTCGCCTTCAGCCAGTTCAAGCGGTCGGCGCTGCCGAACGGACCGAAGGTCTCGGCCGGCGGCTCGCTCTCCCCGCGTGGCGACTGGCGCGCGCCTTCGGACGGGAATGCCCGTGCGTGGCTGGCGGATTGGGAGCAGATCCCGACTGAGTGGCCCAGCTAGCCGGCCCGCTGTCGTCGGGCGCAGTAGCCCCGCGCCGAGAAGTCGCTATCACCTGCTCTCGCCCAGATGTAGGCCGGCTCGCGGCCCGGAGACGAAGTTGGCTTACATACTCGCGACCGGGCTCGAACCGAGGCGCCGCGACCTGCGGCTTTACGGCGTCGAATTCCGGGGTCGGGCGAGTATGTAAGCCAAGTTCGTCTTGACCCCAGGGCTCAGGGGTTTCGGGCGCGTCCGAGGCACCGGGAAACACGGGCAGGGGGCGGGCAGGGGCGTTGGGCCCGGGACGGGCCAGGTCGACCCAGGCCCGCCACGACAACGACGGAAGAAGCGGACGGGCCGAGCT
>JBDIAM010000189.1:0-6774 GCA_039812445.1 Piscicoccus intestinalis
GCGATGTACTCATCGAGTAGCTCAATGGTGTTGGTCGGCAGGCCGGGCCGTTCGTCCATGTAGTGCAGTTCGATGTCGCGCACGACGTCGAGGCCGACCTTGTCCATGAGCTGGAAGGGGCCCCAGCTCATGCCGAAGTTGATCATCCACATCTGGTCGATGTCCTGCGGGGTGCTCACGCCGTCGGCGACGACCGACAGGCACTCGCGCTTGATGGCGGCCCAGATGCGGTTGAAGATGAAGCCGGTCGACTTCTTGGCCGCGACGAACCCGTAGACGCCGTGCTTGGCCAGCTCCTCCTTGAGGAACGGCAGCACCTGCTCGTCGGTCTGGCCGCAGCTCATGAGGTCGGCGGCGGGCAGCTCCGGCGGCTGGTAGAAGTGCACGTTGCAGACCCGCTCGGGGTGCTCGACCTCGCCGATGATCTCCTCGCTGGCGTACGAGGAGGAGTTCGTCGCGAGGATCGCGTCGGCGTCGGCGATCTTGTCGAGCTCGCCGAAGATCGAGATCTTGAGGTCCTTCTTCTCCGGCACCGCCTCGACCACCAGCCAGGAGCCGGGCACCGCGTCGGCCATGTCCTCGTACAGCTCGATCGTGCCGGCCTTGCCCCCGTCGATGCTCTTGACGACCGTCGGCGTCATCTCGTCGACGTACGCCTTGGCGGCCTCGCGGACCTCGGGGATCTTGTCGACGACACGCACCGTGCCACCACGGTTCGACAGCATGAGGGCGATCTTGCGGCCCAGCGTGCCGCCTCCGATGACCGTCACGGGGCGGGATTCGATGTTCGTCGGCATGGTGAACGCCATGGTGTGACCTCCGGGTCGATAGGCGCGTGATCAGCGCAAACGGATACGGGCGGCCCTGCGTCGGGCCGGCTAGGGCCCATTCTGGTCCGAGCCGTCCGCGCCCGCGTGGGTTTCGTCAGGGTTGCCGGGTGCGGCGTGCTGCTCTCAGCTCGGCGCGTCGACGAGCGCGACTCCGGGGCCGCTGAGTTCACCCAGCGCATGTCGGCGGCCGGTCGCGAGCATGAGCAGCGCGAGCGCCGGCCCGCGCACCTCCGGGCCCCGGCCCAGGCGAAGGTCGGCGTCGTCGGCCGCCAGCGTCACCCGCCCGACGAGCGACTTCGCGCCGCCCATGCTCTCGGGGGTCTTGGCCTGGTACGCGGTCGCGGCGGCCAGCGCCTGCGTCGGGTAGGAGCGGGTGATGCCGAGGGCGCCCCGGATGTCCTCGCCGTGGGCGATCTCCTCGACGAGCCGGCTCTCCAGCGCGGCAAGGAACCTCGGGGGACCGGTGCGACGATCGGCCACCGCCCGGAGCCGGTCGAGGGTCTCCGCGGGCGTCGCGCCCCGCGCCGCCGCGAGGCCGTTCGCGTTCTGCCGGTCGAAGTCGAAACGCGCGCTGACCATCGCCCGCAGCAACCGCAGCGGCGTCGTCAGCGCGTTGTCCACGAGATGGGCCGCCACGTCGTGCACGCTCCACCCGGTCGCCAACGACGGAGCCTGCCACTGCTGGTCCGTCAGGGTCGCGAGGTCGTCGATCAGCGCGCGCCGTTCGGCGTGCACGGAACTCCACACATCCGGCACCGTCGTCCTCCTGGCGTGGTTCGTCGCGGCGCCGCGATGAGTTCGACGCCTACCGTGAGTCTCAATCCGTACAGGGGCGACGCGTCGCCGCCACGAGACCTCAGGGAGTCTGTCATGACCAGCACACAGCAGAACGCCGACGTCACCAGCTTGCCGCGCCCGGCCGGAAGCCCGGCGTGGATCGACGTGTCCACCAGCGACATCGAGGGCGCCAAGAAGTTCTACGGCGCGCTCTTCGGCTGGACCTTCGAAGACCGCGGCGAGGAGTTCGGCCACTACCACTACCTCCTGCGCGACGGCGTGCCCGTCGGTGGGCTCATGTCGACGCAGGGCATGACCTGCCCCAACGGCGGCGAGATCCCCACCGAGTGGGGCGTCTACCTCACGGTGACCGACGCGCAGGCCGCCGTCGCCGCCGTGGAGCAGACGGGCGGACAGGTCATCGTTCCCGCCTCGCCGATGGGTCAGGCGGGCACGATGGCCGTCGCGGTCGACCCGGCCGGCGCCGTGATCGGGCTCTGGCAGCCGGGTGACTTCGCGGGCTTCGAGCACTCGACCGAGCCCGGCTCGCCCGTGTGGTTCGAGTCGATGAGCCAGTCCATCGACGAGGCGATCCCGTTCTACGAGAAGGTCTTCGGCTGGGCGATCCACGAGATGCCCGGTGACTGGCGGTACGTGACGAACGGCTCCGAGGAGACGGCGACCGCCGGGCTGTGCGACGCCCGCGGGGTCGTCGCCGACGGCACCCCCTCGTACTGGCGCGTCTACCTGACGACCTCCGACGTCGACGGTGACCTCGTCCGCATCGGCGAACTCGGCGGCAGCGTCCTCGACGGACCCGTCGACTCGCCCTACGGGCGGGTCGCCACCGTCTCCGACCCGCAGGGCGCGAGCTTCCAGCTGTTGCAGCCGCCGAGCGCCTGAGACGAGCCGCGCCCGGCGTCGCCCGCTCCTGGGTGCGCCGGGCGCCCGGCTGTCGGCCGCGAGGCGGCATGCAGCTCAGTCGTCGTCGTCGTCACCGTCCTGTTCGTCGTTCTGCTCGTTCTCGTTCTGCTCGTTGTTCTGATCACCGTCCTGCTGCTCGACGCCGGGGTTGTCGTCCGAATCCTCCGCGGGCTGGCCGGGACAGGCGGCGAGCAGCGGTGAGACGGCGAGAAGAAGGCAGGCGAACACGCGCTTCATGGTGGGCTCCCAACGGTCGCGGATGTCGCACGAGCCTAGAACGACGACTTCCCGGTGTCTCGGCGTGCGGATCGCTACGCGACGGTCCGCTCCGCGTCCGGCAGGGGCTTGGCGAGCGCCCGCGCGCCCAGGAGCAGGGCGGTGGTCGCGGCGAGCGCGACGACGAGACCGAGCCACGTGGAGCCGGTGAGCGCGAGGGTGACGTAGCCGAGGAGCGCCCCGACGGCCGACAGCAGGGCGTACGGCAGCTGGGTGACGACGTGGGTGATGACGCTGCACGCGGAGCCGGTGGCCGACAGGATCGTCGTGTCGGAGATCGGGGAGATGTGGTCACCGAGCACCGCCCCGGCGAGCACGGCGCCGAGGGCCGGCAGCAGCAGGTCGGGCTCGGCGAGCGTGTTCATGATCGAGCCCGCGATCGGCAGGAGGATGCCGAAGGAGCCCCACGAGGTGCCGGTCGCGAACGCCATGGCGCCGGCGACGACGAACATCAGCGGCACGAGCCAGGCGGCGCCCAGCGCGGTGGTCTCGACGAGGTGGCCGAGATATTCGCCGGTGCCGAGTTCGTCGATGAGGGCGCCGAGGGTCCAGGCGAGCATGAGGATGGCGACGGCAGGAGCCATGGCGCGCAGGCCTTCTGCCCAGGCGCGGCCGAAGGTGTGCACGCCGAACCGCGGGTTCTCGTTGGTGTCGCGCAGGTAGTAGTAGATGGCGACGACCAGGCCGACGATGCCGCCGCCGAGCAGCGCGGTCGTCACGTCGGTTTCGGCGAGCACGGCGATCGGGCTCCACGAGCCGGCGGCGAGGTAGCCGGTCCAGACGATGCCCACGAGCACGCCGACGACGAGGGCGGCGAACGGCACGATGAGGGCGCGCTTGGCGCCCGGTCGGTGCACGGGCAGGTCCTCGGAGAGCTGACCGGGTACGTCCGTGGCGTCGCCGGTGAGGTCGCCCTCGTGGATCGCGGCGCGCTCCTGGGTGCGCATGGGTCCGACATCGATGCGCAGCACGAGCATGAGCCACACGGTGAGCACGGCGGCGAACGCGTAATAGTTGGCCAGGGCGGCCCCGACGAAGACCTCGAGGTCGCTGGCCGTCAGGGCGGAGGCGGCGGCGATCGGGGCGAGGACGCCGATGATGTACGCGCCCCAGCTGGAGAACGGCATGACCACCGCGACGGGTGCGGACGTCGAGTCGACGACGTAGGCGAGCTTGGCGCGCGAGATGCGGAAGCGGTCGGTGACCGGCCGGCTGACCTGACCGACGGTGAGCGCGTTGAAATAGTCGTCGACGAAGATCGCCATGCCGAGGGCGCCCGGCAGGTAGGTCGCGCCGCGGCGGGTGTGGATGCGCTCGTAGGCCCAGTCGGCGAACGCCTTCGTGCCGCCGGACATCATGATGAAGGCGCCGATGACGCCGAGCAGCAGCGTGAAGGCGAGGATGAACACGTAGGTGCGGTTGAGTTCGCCGTCCTCCCAGAAGATCGCCGCGAACGCCTCCCACAGCGAGGTCAGCGTGCCCATGGGGGAGAAGTCGGCGATGAGCAGGGCTGCGGCGAGCACACCGACTCCGAGGCTGGGGATGACCTTGCGCGTGACGATGGCCAGGAGGATCGCGAGCAGCGGTGGAACGAGCGTGAGCCACGGGTAGGTGTCGGTCATGTCGGACCTCCTGCCGGTTGCGCGCCACCGTAGCGGCTGGTCACGGCTTCGGCGACCGCCCAGGCTCGGGTGCAGTCGGCTCTGGATACCGTCTCCGGTGCCTGATCCGGCCATCCCGGCTAGCGTGGCTGCGACCAGTGCCGCCGATGCCACCGGGGAGAACCGCCATGCCTGAAACCCACGCCAGCCGGGGTGCGCAGCGATGACGACCGTCGCGCTGCTGGGGACCCTCGACACCAAGAGCGCCGAATACGCCTGGTTGCGTGAGCGGCTCGTCGACTTCGGCGTCGACACGCTCGTCATCGACGTGGGCTCGTTCTCCGACGGCGATGTCGCGGACATCACCGCCGACGAGGTGATCGCCGCCGCCGACGGTGACGCGGCCGCTCTGCGCGAGCGCCGCGACCGGGGCGAGACGCTCACCGTCATGGGTCGCGGGGCGACTGTGCTCGTGTCGCGGCTGGCGGAGGCGGGCCGCATCCACGGCCTCCTCACGGTCGCCGGCTCGGGCGGCTCGTCGGTGGCGGCGCCCGTCATGCAGGCGCTGCCGGTGGGGTTTCCCAAGCTGCTCGTGTCGACGATGGCCGGCGGCGACGTCTCGCCGTACGTCGGGGAGGTCGACGCGACCCTCATGTACTCGGTCGTCGACGTCGCGGGCGTGAACTCGGTGTCGGCAATGGTGTTCGAGAATGCCTGCGCTGCGATCGCGGGCATGGCCTCGGCCCACGCGTCGCGCCTCGAGCGTGCCGGTGTCGAGGGCAAGCCGCTCATCGGCTTGACGATGTTCGGCGTGACCACCCCGGCCGCCGACGAGGCCCGCGCGACCCTCACCGAACTCGGCTACGAGGTGCTCGTGTTCCACGCGACCGGCACCGGTGGGCGGGCCATGGAGAAGCTCGTCGCCTCCGGTCTGCTCGCGGGCGTGTGCGACCTGACGACAACCGAACTCGCCGACGACCTCGTCGGGGGCGTGCTGTCGGCCGGGCCCGACCGGCTCCAGATCGCCGGGCGCACCGGCCTGCCGCAGGTGATCAGCCTCGGTGCGCTCGACATGGTGAACTTCGGACCGCGCGACTCCGTGCCGGAACGGTTCGAGGGCCGCAACCTCTACGTGCACAACCCCACGGTGACCCTCATGCGCACGACGCCGGAGGAGTCGGCCGAGCTCGGTCGGCGGATCGCGGCCAAGCTCGCCGCCGCGACCGGACCCACCGAGCTGTTCATCCCGCTGCGTGGGCTCTCGGCGATCGACGTCGAGGGCGCTCCGTTCCGTGACGCGGGGGCCGACGAGGCGTTGTTCGCCACGCTGCGGGAAGGCCTGCAGGGGTCGAACGTGTCGGTGCACGAGCTGGATCAGGCGATCAACGACGAGGGATTCGCGGCGACGATGGCCGAGGCGCTACACGCCGCCATCGCCCGCGCCAAGGAGGAGTAAGCATGTCCCGCAAGCAGATTCTCGAGGGCTTTCGAGCGAAGGTCGCCGACGGCCACCCGATCGTCGGAGGCGGTGCCGGCACCGGCATCACGGCCAAGTCGGCCGAGGCCGGAGGCATCGACCTGCTCGTCATCTACAACTCCGGCCGCTTCCGCATGGCCGGACGCGGTTCGCTGTCGGGGCTGCTGGCCTACGGCGACGCGAACGCGATCGTCATGGAGATGGCCAACGAGGTGTTGCCGGTGGTGCGGCACACCCCGGTGCTCGCGGGCGTCAACGGCACCGACCCCTTCCGCGTCATGCCGCACTTTCTGCGGCAGGTGCGCGACATCGGATTCGCGGGCGTGCAGAACTTCCCGACGGTGGGACTCATCGACGGGGTGTTCCGGGCGAACCTCGAAGAGACCGGCATGGGTTACGGACTCGAGGTCGACATGATTCGCGCCGCCCGCGAACTCGACCTGCTCACCTCGCCGTACGTCTTCGACGAAGAGCAGGCCGCCGACATGGCCCGCGCCGGCGCCGACATCCTCGTACCGCACATGGGCCTGACGACGTCCGGCACGATCGGCGCTCAGACCGCGCTGACCCTCGACGAGGCGGTCGCCAAGGTGCAGGCCCTCGCGGACGCCGCCAAGCGGGTCAACCCCGACATCCTGTGCCTGTGCCACGGCGGCCCGATCGCCGAACCGGCCGACGCCCAGTACGTGCTCGACCGCACCGAGGGCGTCGTCGGCTTCTACGGAGCGAGTTCGATCGAGCGCTTCCCCACCGAGGTCGGCATCCGGCGCCAGACCGAGGCCTTCACGTCCATGACGTTCGGGGCCGGCCCGGGAGATGAAGACGGCGCGAGCTGAGGCGGTCGACGCGGCCGGCCGGACGGTGGCTCACCAGATTCTGAGCGCCCAAA
>JBDIAM010000190.1:0-6726 GCA_039812445.1 Piscicoccus intestinalis
ACCTCCCTCGAAACTGCGTGTCGCGGTGAGGACTGCGGCACGGACAGCAGTTCTCACCACGACACGCAGTTCTCAGGGACGTTGACCTCGGGGACGTTGGCTCGGGGGCGTTGGCTCGGGGGCGTTGGCTCAGGGGCGTTGGCTCAGGGGCGCTGGGGGGAGGGCCAGCGGACGGCGGCGCCGAGACAGACATCGAGGATTTCGCGGCGCTGCTCGCGGGAGAGCCGATCGGGGTCGTGCAGCAGGGCGATGGCCAGGCCGTCGAGGGTGGCGGCGAGCGCCTCGGTGGCGAGGTCGAGTCGCGACGAGCCCGCCGCCTCCAGGAGGGGACGGGCGAGCTGCCGCGCGCCGTCCATGAGCGCCCGGGCCTCGTCGCGCAGCTCGGGCGCCGTGCGCGAGCGCTCGCAGAACGCCAACCACACGACGACCTCCCGACGACGTTCCTCGTCGAGGGGGAGCAGTTCCTCGAGCAGGTCGATCGCCACCTCGCGCAGGCGCACGACCTCCCGTGGAGCCAGCCCGCCCGGGTCGAGACCGCCGAGTTCGGCTGCGGCAGCGGCGAGCCGGGCCTCGATGCGCCCGGCGACCTGGCGCGCCATGTGCCGCACCGCGTCGATGAGCATGCCCTCGTAGCCGTCGACGTAATGGCGCACCGAGCCGATGTTGAGCCCCGATTCGGCGGCCACGTTGCGCAGCGAGGCCTCCTCGATCCCGCCGCGCACGATGAGGCGGATCACCGCCTCCGCGATGAGCGCTCTACGGCTGTCGGCATCGACGATCTTGGGCATGCCTCATTCTGTCACACTCGTGATACTTTCGGTTTATCTCGCATGTGATACGAAAGGAGGGCGGCCGTGCGCGGACGCCTCGTCGGACTCGACATCGCCCGGGGGATCGCCATCCTCGGCACCCTCGCGACCAACATCTGGATTGTCAGCCACCCCGGCGGCATGCTCGGCTACCTCGACTCGCCGACGACGCCGGGCGCCGCACCCTGGCAACACAGCCTGGAGGCGGTGTTGCAGCAGCTCGCCAACGGCAAGTTCCTCGGCCTGCTGACGCTGATGTTCGGCATCGGCCTGGCGATCCAGGCGCAGGCCGCCGCCCGTCGGGGCCGCGCGTGGCCCGGGCCGTACCCGTGGCGCGCGGCGATCCTGTTTCTCGACGGCCTGCTGCACTACCTGCTCGTGGTCGAGTTCGACGTGCTCATGGGGTACGCCGTCACCGGCGCCATCGCCGCCTACGTCATCGTCGGCAGCCCACGGGCGCAACGGATCTGGATCGGCGTGACCGCCGGTCTGCACGGCCTGCTCGTCGCCTGGCTCACCCTCGGGCTGTGGCTCGGGGAGGCGGGCAACCTGGGTGGCACGCCGAACCCCAACCCCTACCGCGACGGCACCTGGTGGGATCTCGTGCTGCTGCGCCTCGACCACGCGGCGCTGTTCCGGTTCGAGCCGGTCTTCCTCCTGCTCCTCGGCATCGCGATGTTCACGCTGGGCAATCGGCTCTACCGCGCCGGCCTCTTCGACCCGGCCGCGGGCGCGGCGCTGCGCCGCCGACTCATGGTCCTGGGCGCACTCGCGGCGCCCGTCGACCTCGCGCTCGGCCTGCACGATCCGGCCTGGCTCTTCGCCACCCGCTACGGCACCGCGCCAATCGTCGCCCTCGGTCTACTCGGCCTCATCGCACACTGTACTGTGCAGTATACGGAGCCGGGGGAGGCCGGCTGGGCCGGGCGGCGGCTGGCCGAGCTCGGTCGGGTCGCGCTGTCGGGTTACGTGCTGCAGAACGTCATCGCCTCGGTGCTGTTCTACGGCTGGGGCCTGAATCTCGGTGCGGCCCCGGCGAGCTGGCGTCTGCCGCTCACCCTGGCCGGTTGGCTGATCACGAGCGCGCTCGTACTCGCCGCCGCCCACCTGTGGCTGCGCCGGTGGCCCCGCGGACCCCTGGAGTGGCTGTGGGCCCGGGGGTACGGACTCCTCGTCCGGAAGCCGGCCGTCGCCCGCCCCGAAGGCGCCGCGCGCCCCGCCGCGACAAACCGGTTGGCCCAGCACGAGCCGGAGGCGAGGATGGCCTCATGCCCGACGCCCACTCGCCACACGCACCACCCGCGGCACACGCAGCAACCGAACCCGACGAGGTCGCCGTACCGACGCTGATCGGGGAGCGGGTGCGCCTGCGGGCGTTGACAGAGCGCGACCTCGACGGCATCACCGCGCTGGCCACCGACGGCGACTCGGTGCGCTGGACGACGATCCCGCATCCCTACCCGCCCGACGGCGCCCGCGAGCACCTCGCCGCGACCCGCGAGCAGTGGCGCACCGGGCCTGCCCAGGGCGGCCCGCTGTGCTGGGCCGTCGAGACGGCCGATCACCCCTTCGCCGGCATGATCGACGTGCGTCCCGCCCCGGCCCGGTGGGAGCTGGGGTACGCCCTGCACCCCGCGGCGCGCGGGCTGCGGCTCATGCCCGACGCGATCCGGCTGGCCTCGGGGTGGGCCTTCGGGCAGGGCGCCCAGACCGTGTCGGCCTATGTCGTGCGCGGCAATTGGGCCTCGCGCCGCGTGCTGTGGTCGTGCGGCTTCACGGTGCACCCGGCGCTGCCGGGCTGGCTCCCGGGCCGCGACGGGCCACCGCAGGACTGCTGGCCCGCCACCCTGCCGGCCGGTGCGCCGATGACCCCGGCGCACCGCTGGACGCTCGCCCCGCGCCTGGCGGCCGACGGGGTGGCGCTGCGGCCGTGGCGCGACGACGACGTGCCGCGCGAGGAGCCCGACCACCCGGCGCACTTCATGGCGGCCCCGGCTCCGACCGCGGCGACGTTCGGCGACTGGCTGCTCGATCGGCGCGAGTGGGTGGCGGCCGGTCGCGCGGTGCACTGGTGCGTCGCCGACGCGCGCACCGACGAGGCCCTCGGCGAGGTCGGCCTGTTCACCCGCGCACCAAGCGAACTCGGCGACGAGGCCGAACTCGGCTACCAACTCTTCCCCGGCGCCCGCGGCCGGGGCGTCATGCGCACCGCGGCCCGGCTCGCCGTCGATCACGCCGTCTCCGACCTCGGTTTCCGCCGGTTCACCGCGAGTTGCGCCTCCGACAACGCGGCCAGCGCGGCGGTGCTGCGTCGCCTGGGCTTTCGCGAATGGGGCCGGGAGCCGGCCGCCCACGACCTGCCCGGCGGCGGCACCGCCGACGAGGTGCACTGGGAGCTGACCCGCGGTGGCGCGGCCGGCACCGGCTCCCGGTAGCGTCGCGACCATGGAGACGGTCACGCTGCGCGACGGAACGACGCTGCCCGCGCTGGGCCAGGGCACGTGGCACGTCGGCGACGACACCGGCCGGCGCGCCCGGGAGATCGACACGCTGCGCCGCGGCATCGAGCTGGGCATGACGCTCATCGACACCGCCGAGATGTACGGCCGCGGCCGCAGCGAGCGGCTCGTCGGCGAGGCGGTCCGCGACTGCCGCGAGCGGGTCTTCCTGGTCGACAAGGTGTTGCCCGCCAACGCCTCCCGGCGCGGCACCCGGGAGGCGTGCGAGCGCAGTCTCGCGGAGCTGGGCACCAACCGCATCGACCTGTACCTGCTGCACTGGCCGGGCCCGCACCCCGTCTCCGAGACGGTCGCGGCGTTCGAGGAGCTCGTCGGCGAGGGCCTCATCGGCCGGTGGGGAGTCAGCAACGTCGACGCCGACGAGCTCGCCGGATATCCGGCGACGCCGCTGGTCAACCAGGTGCTCTACAACCCGAGCCGGCGCGGCCCGGAGTTCGATCTGCTGCCGGCGCAGCGGCGCGCGGGCGTCGCGACGATGGCCTATTCGCCGATCGAGCAGGGGCGCCTGTTGCGCGATCCGGCGCTGAGCGAGGTCGCGGCGCGCCACGACGCGAGCCCGGCGCAGGTGCTGCTCGCCTGGGCGATCCGCGACGGCGACGTCATCGCGATCCCGAAGGCCTCCCGCCCCGAGCACGTCGAGGCCAACGCGGCCGCCGCCGGGCTGGCGTTGTCCGCCGACGACCTGGCCCGCATCGACGCGGCGTTCCCGCCTCCGACGACGAAGGTGCCGCTGGAACTCCTGTGAAACCGGCGGTGCCCCGAGGCGACGGGCCTCAGCCGCGGCCGGAGCGCCGCGACCGCAGCCGCACCTGGCTGCGCGACCCCTCGGTGCGGGTCTGCAGGTAGGGCTGTTCCGCGACAAGCGAACTGAGCTTCTGGTGCCCGAAGTCGCGGGGGTCGAAGTCGGCATGGGCGCGGGCGAGGTGCTGCCCGACGGTGCCCAGGGTCGCCCACCCGTCGTCGCCGGAGACGGCGTTGATCGCCCGCGTCAGCGCGCTCTGCAGGTTGATCGTCGGCGCGTCGCCGGCCGGGGCGGCGGGTGCGACGGCGCCGTCGCCGGTCTCGTTCTGATGGTCCTGCTCGGCGAGCACCTCGAGAAAGGTGAACTGGTCGACGGCGCGCCGCAGCGACTCCGGGGTCTTGCGCCGCCCGAATCCGTAGACGCGCTTGCCGGATTCGCGCAGCCGGGTGGCGAGGCGGGTGAAGTCGGAGTCGGAGGAGACGAGCGCGAACGCCTCGACGTTGCCCTGCCACAGCAGGTCCATCGCGTCGATGATGAGCGCGGAGTCGGTCGAGTTCTTGCCGTACGTGTACGCGAACTGCTGCACGGGTTGGATCGCGTGCCGGTTCAGCTCGGACTTCCACCCGGACAGCTGCGAGGTGGTCCAGTCGCCGTAGGCGCGCTTGACGGTCGGCGTGCCGTACTTCGCGAGCTCCTCGAGCACGTCGCCGGCGTGCCGGGCCGACACGTTGTCGCAATCGATGAGGACGGCGATGCGGGTCAGCGCGCTGGGGTCGTTCTCCACACCGGCACCCTATGCGGGCCCGGCGCCCCGCGACGCGCCGGGCGGTGAGTACGAGGACTCATGTCGCGCACGACCCTCCGGCGCACACTGGGCGGACAGGGAGGTGCGCGGACAGGGAGGTGCCGGGCATGACGACGACCGACGCGGACTCACGCGAGCACGTGCGTGCGCCCATCGCGCCGCGGATGCTGCGCTGGCTCACCGCGCAGCTGGCCGAATGGAGCCGGGAGGGGCTGATTACCGACGCCCAGGCCGATGCCATCGCGGCCCGCTACACCGCCTCCACGCGGCTGGCGCTGCTGCGCCTGGTCGTCGGTCTCGGCGCCGCGTTCCTCGCGGTCGGCTTGTTGTGGTTGGTTGCGACAAACCTCGACCGTCTTTCGCCCCAGCTGCGATTCGCCGCCGTGTGCGCCCTGTGGCTCGGGTTCGTCGCGCTCGGGGAGGCGGCCCGCTCGCGGGCCACCCTGAGCTCCGGTCCGCACGCCGCGTCCGGCTCGCCGGGGCTGGCCGCCGTGTGTCGGGTGCTGGCCGCCGCGGCGTTCGGTGCGGTGATCTTCCAGGCGGCGCAGAGCCTGCAGGTACCCGCGTACGAGTCGCGGCTCGTCGGGTTCTGGGCCCTCGGCGCGCTGGCCTACGCGTACGCGACGCGCTCCTCGGGTGGCTGGGGTGGCTGGGGTGGCTGGGGCGCGTTGAGCGTGGCCCTGGCGGCCGGCCTCACCTGGTTCGCCTGGTTCGTGGGGGAGTCGGCGGGCAGCCGGCAGGTCGGGACGCTCATGGCGCTCGCGGGTGCCGTCGCGGCCACGTCGGTGGCGGTGCTGCACGACACCCCCGGTGCGACGCCCGCCACGTCGTCCGTCAGGTCGCCGGCTGCGTCGTCCGTCGGGCGGCCGGCTGCGTCGTCCGTCAGGTCGCCGGCTGCGTCGCCGGACGGGACGGCTGGGGAGGCGGCCGGGTTCGGCCGCGCCTGGCGCCTCGTGGCCGGGATCGTCGCGCTCGTCGGCGTGTTCCTCGCGGCCTTCCCCGCCATGTCGTCCGACGCGGCGCCGTGGCCCGCCCGGGCCTCCTGGCTGCTGGGCGCCGCCGCGGTCGTCACGGTCGCGGCGCTGCTCGCGGTCCTGCTCGCGCCGCGACTCCCGTCGCGCGGCCCACACGGAGCACACAGCACGCACGGAGCGGCCGGCGCACCCAGCGTCGGCGCGAGCACCGCGGGCCGACGGGCGTTGCTCGGGGAGATCGCGGCGGCCGTGCTCGTCGCTGCCGCCGGCGGCGTGCTCGCGTGGTGGACGCCCGACGTCGGGACCGACGCCGTGCTGCCGCAGGGCGGCCCGACGGCCGAGCAGTGGCTGCGCACCGGGGTGGCGGTGCTCGTCTTCGTCGCCGCCGCCGGGTGGCAGGCCGTGCTGGGCGCGGCCCGCGAACAGGGGGAGCTGACGGCGGTCGCGCTCGCCGCACTCGTCGTCTTCGTCACCGTGCAGAGCTTCGCGGTGTTCGCGCCGATCGTCTCCGGGGCCACGCTGTTCCTCGTCGTCGGCGCCGTGCTCGTCGGCAGCGGCCTCGGCGTCGAGCGGTTGCGGCGCCACCTGGGTGGCCGCCGCCGATCGGGCAGCTCGCGCCGACCGGGCAGCTCGCGCAGACTTGGCGGCCGGCAGGGCACCTCGCGTCGACCGGGTGGGGCCCGAACGCGCGGCGCCCGCCGATCGGAGGAGCGGCCATGAGCACGACGGGCCATGCAACGGCAGCCCCGGGCGACCACCGACCCACGGTCGCGCGACGCTGGCTGTGGCTCGCCCTCGCGCTGCTGCTGCAGGTCGGTCTCGTCGCGGCCGCGGTCGCGCCGCAACTGGCGGCGCGTGCGGTCGGCGCGGAGTACCG
>JBDIAM010000191.1:0-6719 GCA_039812445.1 Piscicoccus intestinalis
GGGGCCGCCTCGACGCGGTTGGTCGTGAAGACGGCGGCGGCGTGGTGGTCGGGCCCGTCGTTGACGACGAGGGCGACATCGGGGGCGCCGCTGGCCTTGAGGCCCGCGGTGACCCCGGCGGCACGGAAACCCGCCGGTGCGGTGACGCTCACGGGGAGTCCTTTCGGATGGTGTCGGTCTCAGTCGGTCAGCTGGTCGAGGGCGAGCCCTCGGAGCCGGGGTGGGCGCCGGAGTCGGAGCCGGAGTCGTAGTCGGAGTCGTAGTCGGAGTCGGCGGGCTCGTGCACGGTGTGCCCGGCCTCGGCCCAGAGGCGCGCGGCGGAGCCGGCCTGCACGACGGGTACGAGGATCCAGTCGGTGTCGAAGGTCGACATCGTCACGACACTGATGCCCTCGCCGGTCAGCGGCTGCAGGAGGTCGTGCAGCACTCCGACGAGCGTGAAGTCCAGCGGCCCGACGACCTCGTAGGCGAGGAAGGGGCCCGCGTGGTCGACGCCGCCGGGCACGTTCGCCGAGAGCGCGATGACGGAGGTCTCGTGCGAGTTCCAGGAGACCGAGGTCAGCGGACCGGCCGGACGCGCCCAGGTCGGCAGCTCGCTGCCGGGCTCGAGCCGCACGATCGCGACCGGGTCGGGGTGCAGCGTGAGCGTCCACTGATGCTCGTCGGTCACGGGGCGACTCCGGCGAGGGGCAACCCGGTCGTCTCCGCCAGGCCGAGCGCGAGGTTGGCGCACTGCACCGCGCCACCGGCGGTGCCCTTGGTGAGGTTGTCCTCGGCGGCGCTCACGATGACCCGGCCCGCGGATTCGTCGACCGCGAGCTGCAGTTGCACGACGTTGCTGCCGAGCACCGCCCCGGTCGAGGGCCACCGCCCGTTGGGCAGCACCTGCACGAACGGCTCATCTGCGTAGGCATCGACCCACGCGGCCCGCACCGCCTCCGGTTCGACGCCTTCGCGGAGCCGGGCCGTACACGTCGCGAGGATGCCGCGGGGCATGGGCGCCAGCGTCGGGGTGAAGCTGACGCCGACCCGGCTGCCGGCGGCCGCCGACAGGTTCTGCACGATCTCGGGCGTGTGCCGATGGCCGCCGCCGACTCCGTACGGGCTCATCGCGCCCATGACCTCGGCGCCGAGCAGGTGCGGTTTGAGCGAGCGGCCCGCGCCGGAGGTGCCGCTCGCGGCGACCACGACGAGGTCGTGCGGCTCGATGACGCCGGCCGCCAGGCCCGGGGCCAGTGCGAGGCTGATGGCCGTGGGGTAGCAGCCGGGCGCGGCGATGCGTGGGGCGCCGGCGAGGTCGTCGCGTCCGCGGCTGCCGTCGGCGCGCGGCAACTCGGGCAGCCCGTAGGGCCAGGTTCCGGCGAACGGGGTGCCGTAGAAGCTCTCCCAGTCGTTGGCGTCGCGCAGTCGGAAGTCGGCGCCGCAGTCGATGACGACGGCGTCGTCCGGAAGCTGATCGACGAGCGCCGCGGAGGCGCCGTGCGGCAGCGCGAGGAAGACGACGTCGTGGCCGGCGAGCACCTCGGGGGTGGTGGGCTCCAGCTGGCGATCGGCCAGAGCGCTCAGCTGCGGCTGATGCTCGCCGAGGAGGCTACCGGCGTTGGCCGACGCGCACACCGCGCCGATCTCGAACTGGGGATGGGCGAGCAGCAGTCGCAGGATCTCTCCCCCGGCGTAACCACTGGCGCCCGCGATAGCGGCGGTGAACACCCGGACAACTATACGGGCGTACGCAAAGTTATGCGAATACGGGTGAGTCCGCTACCGCCGCACGAGCCCTGCGCCCGCGTGGGCGCTCGGCGCCGGGACGGCCCGGCGGTTCGTCACCCGGCGAGCGGGTCGTCGTCACCCCACGGGACGAGCGCGATCGTCCGGGCCTGCTCGGGGATGCCGACCGCGGCCCGCATCGCGAGGTCCCCCGGGGTGTCGGCGCCGGCCCGGACCATGCGTCCCGACCACGCGTCGAGCCGCCCCGAGGCCAGCGCCAGTGCCAACTCGACGACCTGGCCCGGCTCGGTCCATTCCGAGCGGTCGCGGTGCGCCGCCATGGCGTTCGTCATGTCGGTGCGGACCACCCCGGGCGCGAGATCGAAGGCGTAGACGCCGCGACCGGCTCCGGAGGCGTGGGTGGAGCCGGTGATCCGGCCCAACGCGCTCTTGCCGACGTTGTACGCGGTGGCGACCGAGCCCGCCCGCGTGCCGGACCCGGAGTTGATGTTGATGATGCGACCGGCGCCGGCCTCGAGCATGCCCGGCAGCACCATGCGGGTGACCAGGTACGGCCCGCGCACGTTGACCTCCACGCTGCGCCACCACTGCTCGGGATCGGACTCCTCCAGCGGCACCTCGTCGTCGATGACCCCGGCGTTGTTGACGAGCACGTCGATGCGCTCGAAGCGCCCGCGGACGTCCGCGATCCAGTCGTGCACGGCACGTTCGTCGGTCACGTCGACCGCCGCGACGTCGATGGCGTCGCCACCCTCCGCCTCGAGGCGGCCGCCCGTGCGCGAACTGCCGACGACGGTGTAGCCCGCCGCCGCGAAGCCGCGGGCGAGGTGCGCGCCGATGCCGCGCGCCGCGCCGGTGACGACGGCGACTCGCCGGCCCTGCGCGGTCTGCGAGTTCTCGCCGGCGGTGGCCTCGGTGGCCTCGGTGGCCTCGGTGGCCTCGGTGGCCTCCGATGCGTCGGTTCCCTGGGTGCCGCTGGCGCCGTCAGCCACGCTGCTCGGCTCCCGTGCGGCGCGCGGCCGCGGCGACGGCGGCGTCGCGCAGGGCGCTGACCTGCTGTGTTGTCATCGTCTTCTCCCGCGGTCGGAAGGTGAGCCGGTAGGCCAGCGACTTCTTTCCCGCGCCGACCTGTTCGCCACGGTAGACGTCGAACAGCCGCAGCGCCTCCAGAGCCGCACCGGCTCCCTCGCGCAGGGCGGCCTCGACGTCGGCCGCCGGCACCGGCTCGTCGACGAGGAGGGCGACGTCGCTGTGCGCGACGGGCAGGGTCGACAGGGTCTCGACCTGCACGGCGTCGCCGGCCGCCGCGACGAGCGCGTCGAGGTCGAGTTCGACGGCGCACGTGCGCGGGGGCAGATCGAACCGCTGACAGGTCTTGGGATGCAGTTCGCCCGCGTGGCCGACGGTCGGCCCGTCCGGCAGGAGCAGGGCGGCGCACCGGCCGGGGTGCCACGGCGAGTGCTCGTCGGCCACCGGAGTCAGCTGCACGCCGAGCGCGCGCCCGAGCTCGCGGGCCAGCCCGATGGCGTCGGCGGCGTCGACGGCACGCCCCGCCCCCCACGGCCCGCCGGGCACGGCGTCGCCGACCAGCGCGATACCGAGGTGCCGCGGCTGCCGCGGCACCGCCCCGGTGATCGCGTCGAGGGTCGCGGCCTCGGGCAGGGCCCCGACGGCCGGCACGGGCGCCTTGGGCGCCTGCGACCCGACGACGCTCGGGCGCACGACGAGGCCGATCTCGAAGATGCCGACGTCGCGGGCGCCGCGGCCGAGGTTGAGGCGCAGGGTGCCGAGCAGGGTGTCGAGGATGTTCGTGCGCAGCAGCGGCGCCTCGTCCGAGAGCGGGTTGGCCAGCCGCAGCGCGGTGCGCCGCGGGTCGTCGCCGTCGTGACCGAGCGCGTCGAAGACCTCGGGCCCGACGAACGGGTACGACCACACCTCGGTGAGGCCGAGCCCGGCGAGCACCGAACCCGCGAGACGCACCGCGCGCTGGGCGCGCGTCAGGCCGCGGCCCGCCGGGGCGACCGGCAGCACCGACGGGATCTGGTCGTAGCCGCGGATGCGGGCGACCTCCTCGACGAGGTCGGGCCCGTTGAGCAGGTCCGGCCGCCACGTCGGAGGCAGCACGCCGACCCGGCCGAAGCCGTGGCGGTCTCCGTTCCCGGCCCCCGCGGTTGCGGCCGCGTCGGCAGGGTCGCCAGCGTCGGCGAGCGGCTCGCGGACCTCGCAGCCGAGGGCCCGCAGCGTGGCGACGACGTCGTCGTGGCCCAGGCCGGCGGGCACGGCGCCGTCGGTGGACTGCGGCGGCTGCACGAGCGCCCACGCCGAGGCGGTGTCGAACTCGAACGGCCGGCGGTCGGGGCGCAGGTCGACGTCGGTGACGCCGGCGTCGGCGGTGCCGCCGCCGAGGGAGACGAGCAGGTCGACGGCGAGTTGGGCGACGGCGTCGGTCATCGCGGGGTCGACGCCGCGCTCGAAGCGCTTGCTCGCCTCCGTGCTGAGCCGGTGCCGCCGGGAGCTGCGCGCGACGGTGATCGGGTCGAAGTGGGCGGCCTCGATGAGCACGTTCGACGTGGCCGGGGTGACCTCGCTGGTCTCGCCGCCCATGACGCCCGCGATGGCCAGCGGGGTGGTGCCGCCGTCGGTGATGAGCAGGTCCTGCTCGTCGAGGGTGCGCACGACGTCGTCGAGGGTCTTCAGCGTCTCGCCGGGGCGGGCGCGGCGCACCTCGATGGCGTCGGAGAGCGTGTCGAGGTCGAAGGCGTGCAGCGGCTGCCCGGTGAGCAGCATGAGGTAGTTGGTGACGTCGACGCTGAGGCTGATCGGGCGCATGCCCATCTGGCTCAGGCGCTTGGCCAGCCAGGGCGGGCTCGCGGCGGTCACGTCGATGCCGCGGATGGCGCGGGCGACGTAGCGGTCGCAGCCGGGCACGCCGCGGATCGGGGCGTCGTCGCGCAACCGCACCTCGAAGCCGCCGTCGTTGCGCGCCGGGGGCTGCACCTGCGGCCCGACGGGGTCGCGGAAGCTGTCGACCGCGCCGATCGACAGGGCCAGCTCGCGCGCGATGCCGCGCATCGAGAAGCAGTAGCCGCGGTCGGGGGTGACGTTGACCTCGACGACCTCGTCGGCGAGGCCGAGCAGCTCGATGGCGTCCTGACCCGGCTCCAGGCCCGCGACGAGGTCGGGGTCGCCGGCGAAGTACTCGCTGAGCACGATGATGCCGTCGTGGTCGTCGCCGAGGCCGAGCTCGGCGGCCGAGCAGATCATGCCGTTGCTCATGTGGCCGTACGTCTTGCGGGCGCCGATCGTGAAGCCGCCGGGCAGGGTGGCGCCGGGCAGCACGACGACGACGAGGTCACCGGCTCCGAAATTGTGGGCGCCGCAGACGATCTCCTGGGTGACCTGCGGGTCGCCGCCGGCTGCGGCGCGCTGGCCGTTGTTGCCGACGTCGACGTGGCAGAAGTGGATCGTCTTGCCGTTCTTCTGCGGCTCGTCGGTGACATCGAGCACCCGCCCGACGACGAGCGGGCCGACGATGTCGCCGCCGTGCAGACCCTCCTCCTCGAGGCCGACCTTGACGAGGTCGGCGGCGATGTCGGCGCCGGTCTTGCCGACCTCGACGTCGACGAGCTCACGCAGCCACGAGACCGGGGCGCGCATCAGATCTCCATCCCGAACGCCGCCGAGAAGCGGACGTCACCTTCGACGATGTCGTGCATGTCGCTGACGCCGTTGCGCAGCATGATCGAGCGGTCGATGCCCATGCCGAACGCGAACCCGGTGTAGACGTCGGGGTCGACGCCGCAGGCCGCGAGCACGTTGCGGTTGACCATGCCGCAGCCGCCCCACTCGATCCAGCCGGTGCCGCCGCAGGTGCGGCAGTCGGAGTCTTTGCCGCGGCACACCCAGCACTGGAAGTCCATCTCGGCGCTGGGCTCGGTGAACGGGAAGAACGCCGGGCGCAGCCGGGTCGTCAGGCCGTCGCCGAAGAGGGCGCGCGCCAGGTGGTCGAGGGTGCCCTTGAGGTGCGCCATCGTCAGGCCCTTGTCGACGGCGAGGCCCTCGACCTGGTGGAAGACCGGGGTGTGCGTGGCGTCGAGTTCGTCGGTGCGGTAGACGCGGCCGGGCACGGCGACGTAGACGGGCAGGTCGCGGCGCAGGTCGGACGTGTCGAGCTGGAGCAGCGCGCGGGCCTGCACCGGGGAGGTGTGGGTGCGCAGCACGAGCCCGGAGTCGGGTGGGTCGACGAAGAAGGTGTCCTGCATCTCGCGCGCGGGGTGGTCGGGCGCGAAGTTCAGGGCGTCGAAGTTGAACCACTCGGCCTCGACCTCGGGGCCCTCGGCGATCTCCCAGCCCATCGCGGTGAAGACGTCCTGGATGCGCTCGATGGTCAGCGACAGCGGGTGCCGCGCGCCGAGCGTGCGGCCCGGGCCGGGCACGGTGACGTCGATCGTCTCCTCGCGCAGGATCCGCTCGTCGCGCTGCGCCTCGAGCTCACCTTGGCGCTCCTTGATCGCGGTGTGGACGCGGGCCTTGGCCTGGCCGACGCGCTTGCCGGCCTCGGCCTTGGCGCTCGGGGGCAGGGCGCCGATCTCGCGGTTGGCCAGCGCGAGCGGGCTCTTCTCCCCGGCGTGGGCCAGGCGGGCGGCCTTGAGCTGCGCGAGGTCGTCGGCATCGGCGATCGCGGTGAGCGCGGCCTGCACGGCGGCGTCGACCGCCTCCGGGGACAGCGCGCTGACCTCGACGGGGTCGTAGGAGGTGTTCGGTCCGGACATCGATGCCTTCGACTCGTTGCGGCTGCGGCCCGGGGTGGTCTCGACGATCGCGGCGCACCCCTTCGCGGGGGCCGCCCGGCGAGCACGTCGCCCCCAAGCCCTTGCGCGCCCGATCCTATGTGCAGGCACCGACAGCCTCGGAACGGGTTTCGCCCACCGGGCCGCCGGGGCCGGCTCCGGCGGCGTCCCCGCGGGCTCCCCCGGGCCGCGCACCCGCTC
>JBDIAM010000192.1:0-6712 GCA_039812445.1 Piscicoccus intestinalis
CCGCCGAGTCCTCCGCCGAGTCCTCCGCCGAGTCCTCCGCCGAGTCCGGTGCCGAGTCCGGTGCCGAGCCGGGGGCCGAGATCGGAGCCGGTGTCGGGGTCGAGGCTCACGGCCCGGTCGATCCGGTCGGCCAGGTCGGTGCGGTCGGTGCGGTCGGTGCGCTGGGCGCCGTGCAGGTGGCGTCGTGACGGGCGCGGCGCTGTTCGAGGTGCGCGGGGTGCGCGTCGGCTACCCCAGGCAGCCGGACGTCGTGCGCGACGTCGACCTGCGGCTGCCCAGCGGCGGCTTCACCGCGGTCCTCGGCCCGAACGGATGCGGCAAGTCGACGCTGCTCCTGACGCTCGCGCGGCTGTTGCGGCCCGCCTCCGGGAGCGTGCGGCTGCACGGGCGAGGGCTCGCCGACTACGCCCCGCGCGATCTGGCCCGCACGCTGGCGTTCCTGCCGCAGCAGCCGCTGGCGCCCGACGGGATCCTCGTGCGCGACCTCGTCATGCGCGGCCGCCAGCCGCACCGGCGGTTTCTCGTGCCGGCCTCGGCGGACGATCATCGCGCGGTCGACGCGGCGCTGGCGGCCACCGCCACCGACGCCATCGCCGACCGCCCGCTCACCGACCTCTCCGGCGGTCAGCGGCAACGGGTGTGGATTGCGATGACGCTGGCGCAGGACACCCAGGCCGTGCTCCTCGACGAACCGACGAGCTTTCTCGACATCGCTCACCAGGTCGACGTGCTCGAGGCCTGCGCCGGGCTCGTCGCCCGCGGCCGCAGCGTCGTCGCCGTACTGCACGACCTCGGGCTGGCCGCCCGCTACGCCGACCACCTCGTCGTCATGCGCGCCGGGCGAGTCGTGGCCGCCGGGGCGCCGGCCCGGGTGGTCACCGCCGACCTCGTCGAGGACGTCTTCGGCCTGCCGTGCCGGGTGATCGCCGACCCCGAGACCGGCACCCCGCTCGTCGTGCCGCGCCGCCCCCACTCCGCCTCCGGCAAACCGTTCGCCGAGCGAGCCGACGACGACTCACCCGATCAGCCCGATCAGCCGGACCGTACTGATGACAGGACCACTCATGCCCTCGTCTGAGACCACCACCCTCGACGCGGCGACCGTGCTCGCCGACCTGGCCGCCTCGGCGGGCCTGAGCCCGCACGAGATCGAACCCGACGAGGACTTTCTCGGCCTCGGCATCGACAGCGTGCGGCTCATGCGGCTGCTCGACTCCTGGCGTGCGGCCGGCGTCCGCGTCGAGTTCGCCGACCTCGCGGCCTGCCCCACCGTCTCCGACGCGGTCGCCCTCATCACCCGCGACTGAACCACCCGCCCGACCCTCACCTCGAAAGGCTCCATCACCCATGCGTTCTCGCGCCCTCGCCGCCACCGGCGCCCTCGTGCTCGGACTGTCCCTGGCCGCCTGCGGCTCCGATGCCGCTGCCGACAGCTCCGCCGCCGGTTCCGGCTCCGCGGCCGCGGGTTCCTCCGGCGCCGCGGCCGACGGTTCCACCCGCACCGTCGAGACCGCCTTCGGCCAGGTGCAGATCCCGACCTCCCCGCAACGCGCGATCGCCCTCGAAGGCGGAGTCGGTCCGCTGCTCGGCGCCGGCATCACGCCGGTCGCGACGGCCGACGGCGACCTCGAGGACTCGTTCCTGCCCCAGGAGTACGCGACGGTCAAGGACCTGCCGATCGTGCTCGGCCCCGACGGCCTCGACTACGAGAAGATCGCCTCCCTCAACCCCGACCTGCTCATCGGCTTCGTGCGCGGCGGCACCGAGGCCGAGCTCAGCGCCGAGAAGAAGGCCGAGTACCAGCGGCTCAGCTCCATCGCGCCGACCGTGCTCATCCGCTCCGACGGCTCGGGCAGCACCAAGGACGCGACGCTGGCGATCTCGGAGGCCCTCGGAGACGGCGAGGACGCCCGCGCCGCCAAGCAGGCCTACGAGGCCAAGGCCGCCGAGCTGAAGAGCACCTACGCCGACGTGCTCGCGGCCAACACGTTCGCGCCGCTGGACTACTACGAGGAGGTCAACGTCTACTCGCCGATCTCCTGGCCCGGCGACGTGCTCACCGACGCCGGCGCGAAACTCACGTCGGTCTCCGCGAACGAGAAGACGCAGAACGCGACCTTCCTGTCGGCCGAGCAGCTCGGTCGACTGCAGGACGCCACCGTCGTGCTCTACGACCAGACGGTCGAGGGCAAGCCGGGCGAAGGCGCGGCCGAACTGGCGAAACTGCCGACGTACCAGGCGCTCCCGGCGGTCAAGGCAGGCCACTCCTACGGCCTGTCCTACTTCTTCGCCGACCGCTACGAGACCGGTCTGAAGTCGCTGGAGAGCCTCGAGACGACGTTGAAGAAGCTGGCGTGAACTCGGAGCCGGCCGCCACCGGATCCGCGGGGATACTCACGCGCTCGCAGGAGGGCGTGGTGCACGGGCACCTCGTCGCGGGTGCCGACGCCGCGGCGCGCTACACGGTCGGGGAGGCGGTGGAGCTGGAGTCGCGCGCACCGATCGACCCGCCGCTGCTGGCGCGTTCGATCGAGCAGGCCGTCGCCGAGGCACCCGGCTGGTCGCTGCGGGTCGACACCGACGGCGGCGCCCGGGTGCTCGACACCGTCCTGCGGCCGCACGAGGTCGACGGCGCGGGGTGCGAGATCCGAGACCTGCGCGGGCTGCCGCGGCCGTGGGCGGAGGCGGTCGGCGCGATGCGCGACGACCTCGCCTCGGGCATCGGCTTCGGCGCGGGTGCGCTGCACCGCCAGCGGCTGTGGGTGCTGAGCGAACACCGCGTCGTGTGGAGCCTGCTCGCGCACCATGTGCTCGTCGACGGCTACGGCGCGGTGCTGCTCGCGCGGCGCGCGCTGGAGATCTTCGCGGCCCGCCGCGACGGGCGCCCGGTGCCGGCCGCGCGGTTCACCGATCCCGCGCGGATCGCCGCCGCCGAACGGGACTACGAAAGCTCGGCGGCGTATGCGCGCGATCGGGAGTTCTGGCTGCGCGCAGACCGATCCGCGCAGGAGGCGGGCGCGGTGCGCGCGCTGCTGCCGGCGTCGGCGTCGGCCGCGATCGGCGGCGCCCGCGGCCACGGCCCCGTTGGCCGCGCCGGCTCCGCCGGTCGAGCCGACTGCGCCGGCTCCGCCGGTCGAGCCGACTGCGCCGGCTCCGCCGGTCGAGCCGGTCGCGCCGGGCCGGTCGGGAGCGGGCGGCTCGCCGTGAGCGCCGCCGAACTCGATGACGCCGCCGACCGATTCGGCGTGACGTGGCCCGACGTCATCGCCGCCGCCCACGCGGTGGCCGTGGCCCGGCTCGGCGGACACCGCGAGATCGTCGTCGGCATCCCCCTGATGAACCGGATCGGGCCGGCCGCGCTCGCGCCGACCAGCGTCGTCAACGTGCTGCCGATGCACGTCGGCGTCACGCCCGGCCGGCCCCTCGGCGAGTTCGTCGCCGACGTCGCGGCACGGTTGCACCGGGTGCGCCGGCACGGCCGGTTTCGCGCGGAGGAGCTGGCCCGACTCACCCGGCGCGTCACCGGCGACGCACCGCTGGTCGGCGCCGAACTCAACCTCAAGGTCTTCGATCAGCCGAGCCGGATCGGCGACCTGGCGCTGCGGTGGCACACCCTCGCCGAGGGCCCGGTCGACGACCTCGGGCTGTCGGTCTACCGCGTCGACGGTGCCCTGACCTGGACCGCGACCACGCCCGGTGGGGTGCCCGCCGACCTGCTCACCGACCTGCGCCCCGACGACGCCGATGATGTCGCCCGGGGCGGCGGGGTCGGTCCGCGGGACGATCGGCAACCGCAGGCCGACGGACCCGCCCACGCCGCAGGCGCGCTCGTCACCGATCTCGTGCAACGGATGCTGCTCGCGGCGCCCGGTGACCGGCTCGGGTCCCTCGGCGCCGCCGGCCGGCACCTGACGGCCCGCCCCGCCGAGGCCCGGCCCGAGCCCGTCCGCTCTTCGGCGGAGGTCCCCGCGACCGCGCCGGAACTGTTCGCGGCCGTCGTCGCCGCCCATCCGACCGCGACCGCGCTCGTCGACCCGGCCGCCGGGCGGCGCCTGAGCTACGCCGAACTGTCCGCGCGCGTGGCCGCGGTGGCCGCCCACCTGCGTCCGCGCACCGCGCCGGGGGAGGCCGTCGCGCTCGAGGTGCCGCGCGGCGCGGACGCCGTCGTCGCGCTCCTCGCGTGCCTGGTCGGTGGGCGGGTCGCCGTGCCGATCGATCCCGCCTGGCCCGCGGCGCGCCGCGCCGAACTGCGCGCCGGCGTGCGCGCCACGACGGTGCTCGACGCGGCGACCCTGGCCGCCGTGGCCGCCGTGGCCGCCGGCTCCGCCGAGCCCACCGCCTCCGGCGTGCCCACCGCCTCCGGTGTGCCCGTCGGCGCCGAGGCTTCGGCGCCGGGCCCCGTCGACCGGGGCGCGCCGGCGTACGTCATTCACACCTCCGGCTCCACCGGCCGGCCCAAGGCCGTGGCCGTCGGTCACGACGCGCTGGCCCACTTTCTCGCCCACCACCGCACGACGACGCTGGCCCCGTTCGCGGGCCGCCCGCTGCGGATCGCGCAGACCCTGCCGCTGGAGTTCGACGGCTCGTGGGACACCCTGCAGGGGTTGTTCCTCGGGCACGAGGTGCACGTGCTGCCCCGCGACGTCACCCAGGACCCGGCGCGCACCGTCGCCGCCGTTCGCGCGGAGGGTCTGGAATTCGTCGACACCACACCGACGGTGCTCGCCGCGCTCCTCGACGAGGGGCTGCTCGACCCCGGCCACCCGCTGCGCATGATCAGCGTCGGGGGCGAGGCCTGCCCGCCCGCGCTGTGGCACCGGCTCCTCGCCGAACCCGGCCTGCAGGTCGCCAACTTCTACGGCCCGACCGAGGCCACCGTCGACGCGGTCGGGATCGTCCGATCCACGGGCGACTCGGCGCCTGCCGCCGGCCCCGACTCCCGCGGCACGATCGGGGCGCCGCTGCGCTCGGTGCGCGCGCAGGTGCTCGACACGCACCTGCTGCCGGTGCCCCCCGGCGTCGTCGGCGAGCTGTACCTGTCCGGACCCCAACTCGCCGCGGGGTACCTGCAGCGGCCCGATCTGACCGCGCACCGTTTCGTCGCCGACCCCGCCGGCCCGCCCGGGGCGCGCATGTACCGCACCGGTGATCTCGTCGCCGTCGGACCGGACGGGCTGCTCGACTACCGCGGTCGCGCCGACGACCAGGTCAAGGTGCGCGGCTACCGCATCGAGCCCGGCGAGGTCGAGGCCGGACTGCGCCGCCTCTCCGGCGTGCGCCATGCCGCGGTCGTCGCCCACGAGGGGCGGCTGCATGCGTTCGTCGTCACCGACGGCACAGTTTCCGGTGCCCAGGTGCGTGAGTCGAGCCGGCAGGTGCTGCCCGAACACCTCGTGCCCGCCCGCGTCGCCACGCTGGAGCGCCTGCCGCGCACCGCGACCGGCAAGCTCGACACCGCCGCGCTGCCGTTCGACGCCGCGGACGCCGAGCCCGACACCCCCGGCGAGCCGCCTGCCACGGGCGCCGAGCGCGCGGTGGCCGCCGCCCTCGCGCAGGTGCTGGCGGTTCGCCTCGAGCGGATCGGCCGCGACAGCGACTTCTTCGCCCTCGGCGGCGACTCGATCACCGCCATCCGGCTCGTCTCGATCCTGCGCGGACGCGGCCACCGCACCAGCGTCGGTGCCGTCTTCACCGAGCGCACCGTGGCCCGGATCGCCGCAGCAACCCAGCCGCCGGCCGATGTACCGGACACATCGCACACGCCGGCCGGCGTGACCGGGGACGTGACCGGGGACGTGGCCGGGGGTGCGGCCGAGCTCGCTGATCGAGATGCCGCCCGGGCAGCCGGGGCGGCCGGTCCCGACCCGAGCCTGTCCGAGCACCAACTCGCAGCGGTGCACGACCTGCTCGCCCGCCGCACCCGGCGCCGGGGCGTCCCCGCCCCCGCCGCACCGATCCGAGAAGGGAACCGATGAGCACGCCTGGCACGCCGCTGATCTGGCCGACGACCCCGCTGCAGCAGGGGCTGGTCGCCCTCGCCGAGCTCGACACCGGCGCGCGGACGGCCTACGTGGGACAGACCGTGGTCGACATCACCGGTCCGCTGCACACCCCCACGCTTCGGGAGGCGGTCCGCGCGGTCATCGCCGCGCACCCGCACCTCCACGCCGGGCTGATCATGGGCGACGACGTGGCGCCGGTGCAGTTCATCGACGCCGAGACGGCACCGATCGTCGACACCCACGACGCCCACCCCGGCGAGACCCTCGCGGAAGCGGTGGCCCGAGTGGCCGCGGATCGGCGCGAGCTGCCGTGGCGGCTCGACGAACCGCCGCTGCTGCGCTGGGACGTCGTGCGGCCCGCCCGAGCCGAGCGTGGACCCGACCTCCCGGCCGCGGCGCTCGTCGTGAGCGCCCATCACGCGGTGCTCGACGGCTGGTCGATGCCGCTGCTCGTCGAGGAGGTCGCGGGCGCGTACGCGAGGGCCGAGTTCCCCGAGGGCTCCGAGAGGCCCGAGAGCCCCGAAGGCCCGGCCGGCTCCGGCGACCCCGAGCGCACGGAGGCTGGTAGCTACGGCGACCACCTCGCCTGGCTCGCCGCGCAGGACCGGGAGGCCGCGGCGGCCTTCTGGCGCGAGCACCTGGCCGGCGTCGAGCCCAGCCGCAACCGGCTTCGTCCGACCGGCCCGACCGAGTCGACCGGCCCGACCGAG
>JBDIAM010000193.1:0-6709 GCA_039812445.1 Piscicoccus intestinalis
GCGCTCGTCATCGCCGCGATGCCCTCGTCGCCGCGCAGCGGGTAGGTGCCGAAGCCGATCGCCGGGATCGAGGTGCCGTCGTTGAGTTCGTGTCGGGGAGTGGTCATGCCCCCAACGTAGAACGCTCGCCGCGGCGCCCGCAGATCGCCATCGCGCGCACGATCGCCGCCCGCGTGCGGTCGGGGTGGGCGATGACGTCGTCCCAGGTGAAGCGCAGGACGATCCAGCCGTGGCTGGTCAGCGCGGTGTAGCGGCGGCAGTCGCGCAGCAGCGCGTCCTTCGAGGAGTGCCACGCCACGCTGTCGAACTCCAGGACGATCCGGCGGCGGCGGTCGCCGAGGTCGACGGTGTACTCCTCGTCGCCGCACTCGATCGTCAGTTGCGGTTCGACGTTCAGCCCCGGGACGGCGAGCGCGATCCAGCGCAGCGCGGACTCGCCGGGGTTCGCGGCGCGACCGTCCGCCGCGGCCACGAGTCGGCGCACCCGGGACCGCACCCGCGGGGCCACGGCGTCGGCCGCGTCGGACAGCTGCGAGGCTGCGACCAGCGGCGGGTGCTCATCGTCACCGCGCAGGGCGGAATCGAGGGCCGCGAGCGCCTCGGCGCCCGGCAGGTCGGCGGCGCAGTCGAGCACGGTGCGCAGCGGTGCCGTGACCCCGGCGACCAACTCCGCGTCGGTGAGGTTCCGGCGCCGGACGTGAGCGGTCCGCACGGCGCCGGCGTCGGCGCGTCCGCCGCGGCGCACGATGAGCTCGGCCTCCCGCGCGTCGACGAGCAGCGGCAGCTCGTAGTACTCGGCGGCCGAGCGATGGGAGAGCACGCCGCGGGCCGCGGTGGCGGCCTGCCGAGCCATGGCGACGCGTTCGGCCCGGGCGGCCGCACGCGCCGGTGCGTCGTCGCCGCCCCGGGATCGCGGCGCCTCGTCGAAAACGGCGGGCAGGCCGTACACGCCGGGTCGGACGGTCAGAATGAGCCGCTGCGCCGCCGCCGTGCGCACGGCCCGTGCCGAGACCGCTTCGGCGAGTTCGGCGTGGGTGGCCACCCCGCCCGCCGCGAGGAGCGCCGCGCGCACGTCGGCGGCCCGTCCGGCGGGCGGTTTGCGGGGTCGGCGTGTCCGGGCCGGGTCGCGTCGTCGATCCGCGGAGGCAACGGGTGCCGGGCCGCCAGGGAGCGGGTCGGAGGTCGCGTCATGGATCGCGTCGGCGGGCGCGTCGATGCGCGCGTCGCGGGTCGTGTCCGGGGTCGGTTCGGATGTCGTGTCGGAGGTCATGACGACATGCTGGTGGATCGTGTGCCGAACTCCGTGGGGTTATCCACAGGCCTGTGGACAGAGGGGTTGGTGTGCAGGTCACACCGGGTCCCCGGGTGGCCGAGCTTAGGTGGACGGGGGCCAGGTGCGCGGTAGTCGGGGTCAGTGGTTCGAGGTCAGCGGTCGGGGTCAGTGGTCGGGGTCAGTGGTCGGGGTCAGTGGTCGGGGTCGCGGTGTGAGGCCGGAGGTGGTCAGGGTCCCGGGGCAGGCGCGCGTGGTCGGGGGCTGCGGGGCACGCGGGCGTTGTGGGCAGGGTCGCGGGGCCGTCAAGGGCCAGACGGGCGCTGCAGCACGTACTCCGTGTCCGTGTGTGGGGCGGGTCCTCGGACGCTGAGACGAAGTTGGCTTACATACTCGGCTCCAGCGCCCTGGCGCACCCGTATCGCCGCAGGTCACGGGCGTGGTCGGGAGACGGGGATTGGAGTGTGTAAGCCATCTTCGTCTCGGGGCCGCCCGCGATGCTCTGCTCAGGGGTCTTAGCGGGTCGCGGGGTCGCGCGCGGCGGTGCGGGTCGCGCGGGGCGGTGCGGGTCCTCGCTGGGCGGTGCAGCACGTACTCCGTGTCCGTGTGTGGGGCGCGTCCTTGGACGCTGAGACGAAGTTGGCTTACATACTCGGCTCCAGCGCCCTAGCGCATCCGTATCGCCGCAGGTCACGGGCGCGGTTGGGAAACGAGGATCGGAGTGTGTAAGCCATCTTCGTCTCGGGGCCGCCGCGATGCTCTGGTCAGGGGATCGCCGCGGGGCAGCAGAGCAGGGCTGGGCAGCGGAGGCGCGCGGTTGCGCGGAGCAGTGGCAGGGCAGCGCGGGGCTGAGTGGGCGGCGCGGAGCTGAGTGGGCGGCGCGGAGTTGAGCGGGCAGCGCGGGGCTGAGCGGGCCGCGCTGGTGCAGTGCGGCAGCGCCGCTCAGCGGGGGCTGGGCGCGGGCGGGCTACAGCCAGCGACGGTGCGGGTGCGGGTGCGGGTCGGCGAGCTCGGGTAGCACGACCTGCTCGAAAGCTTCCAATCCGCTGGTGTCGTAGGCGATCTCGGCGAAGTAGATGATCGCGTACGTCATCCCGAGGCGCTTGAGGTCGCGCAGCTTCTCGACGATCTGCTCGGGCGTGCCGACGAGCGGCCCGCGGCGCAGGCCCTCGATCTGGCGGTCCACCTTGTCCTGCGGCACGCCGACCGACAGGTAGTGCTCGCGCATCCAGTCGAACCGGTCGTCGATCTCGCGCTGGTCGCCCCCGATGAACACGTTGTAGTTCGCCGACCGGGTGATCGAATCGAAGTCGCGGCCGACGTCGGCGCAGTGCCCGCGCAACACCTCGCTCTTGTGCGCGAACGTCTCCGGGGTGCCGTCGAAGTTCGTGTAGTCGGCGTACTCGGCGGCGATGCGCAGCGTCTTCTTCTCGCCGCCGCCGGCGATCCACATCGGGATGCCGCTGATCGCCGACCCCGGCACGGAGGTGCCCTGCAGCGGCTGCGGCGCGCACCGGGCGCCGTCGACCTGGAAGTACCGGCCGTCGAGGGTGGCCTGCCCGGTCGTCCACATCTGCCTGAAGATCTCGACGCCCTCGCGCAGCGCGCCGATGCGATCGCCGGCGCCTGGGAACCCGTAGCCGTAGGCCCGCCACTCGTGCTCGTACCAACCGGCGCCGATGCCCATCTCGACCCGGCCCTCGGAGATGATGTCGACGGTCGCGGCGACCTTCGCCAGGTAGGCGGGGTTGCGGTAGGCCATGCAGGTGCACATCTGGCCGAGGCGGATCCGCCCGGTCGCGGCGCCGAGGGCCGCCATGAGAGACCACGCCTCGTGCGTCGCCTCCTGGGAGGCGACCGGCACGGTGTGGAAGTGGTCGTAGACCCACAGCGAGGACCAGTTCTCGTTCTCGTCGGCGCGTCGGGCCAGCCCCGCCATGACGCCCCAGTGCTGCGCGGGGTCGACGCCGGCCAGGTCCATGCGCCAGCCCTGGGGGATGAACAGTCCGAACTTCATGGCCACGCTCCTTCGTCATCGACCCGCGTACGCCCGCCCATCCTGTCACGCGGCCCTGTCCAAGGGCCCTGTCAGCCGGCCCTGGCGAGCGGCCCCGTCGCGCGGCCTGTCACGCCACCCTGGCGCGCGGCACCGATGGGGAGCCGGTCCGACGCTGGACCACCCGAATTCGTTCTACGGCAAAACAAGGGGGTGAAAAGTGCTTGTGTGCGGCGCTCGCCCGCCGATGTGGGAGATGTCCAGACGCGGCAGGCGTCCCGCGGCTCAACGGCCGCGCAGCCGACAGGCGCCGCGTCCGGGCAGGTATCACCGCGGGGGCGAGACTTCTTCGCAGTCGCCGGGGAGTACGAGCATGACGCGCCGACCCCGGCGAACGGCGACGCGAGGGTCGCAATGCGATCCCTGCGGGTCGGTGGCGGCCAACCTTGGGAGCCGGGGCCGCCGCCGGCCCGCACCATCTCGCCCGGCACGCGCGCGAAGGCTCGCAACGAGACCGCGGCAAGGCTGGGCAAGCCCGAGCAAGGCTCGGCAAGGCTGGGCAAGGCCGCCGGCGCAGGGCCGAGGCGGGGCCTGCACCCGCCCGTCGCACGACCGTCATCTGGGGAGACGGCCCGCTGCCTGCGCCGAAGAACGCGCGCCGGGCCGATCCCGCGGTTACGCTCCGGGCATGACCGGAAACCCCGACTTCGACCTGTTCCGCACGAGCGAGGAGCACGAGGAGATCCGCGCGGCGATCCGTGAGATCGCCGACGAACGGATCGCTCCGCACGCGGCCGAGGTGGACCGGAACAGCGAATTTCCCAAGGCTGCCTTCGACGCGCTGTGCGCCGCGGACTTCCACGCGCCGCACATCCCCGAGGAGTACGGCGGCGTCGGCGCGGACGCCCTCGCGACCTGCATCGTCATCGAGGAGGTGGCTCGCGCCTGCGCGAGCTCCAGCCTCATCCCGGCGGTCAACAAGCTCGGCACGATGCCGCTGATCCTGGCCGCCTCGGAGGAGGTCAAGCAGAAGTACCTGCCGCCGGTCGCTCGGGGCGAGGCGATGTTCTCGTACGGGCTCTCCGAGCGCGAGGCCGGCTCCGACACCGCCTCCATGAAGTGCCGGGCGACCCCGGACGGGGACGACTGGGTGCTGCACGGGCAGAAGTCGTGGATCACGAACGCCGGTGAGTCGCAGTACTACACGGTGCTGGCGGTGACCGACCCGGGCGGGCGGCGCGGCGCCAACGTCTCGGCGTTCGTCGTCGAGAAGGACGACGATGGGTTCTCGTTCGGGGAGAAGGAGCACAAGCTCGGCATCAAGGGCAGCCCGACCCGCGAGCTGCTCTTCGAGAACTGCCGCATCCCCGGAGACCGCATGGTCGGCAGCCCCGGCGAGGGCCTGAAGATCGCGCTGCGCACCCTCGATCACACCCGCGTGACGATCGGCGCGCAGGCCGTCGGCATCGCCCAGGGCGCCGTCGACGCGGCGACCGCGTACGTCAAGGACCGCTCGCAGTTCGGCAAGGCGATCGCCGAGTTCCAGGGCATCCAGTTCATGCTCGCCGACATGGCGATGGAGCTGGAGGCGGCGCGGCAGCTCGTGTACGTCGCCGCCGCCAAGTCCGAGCGCGCCGACGCGGACCTGAGCTTCTTCGGTGCCGCGGCCAAGTGTTACGCCTCCGACATGGCGATGAAGGTGACCACCGACGCCGTGCAGCTGCTCGGCGGCTACGGGTACGTGCAGGACTACCCGGTGGAGCGGATGATGCGCGACGCCAAGATCACCCAGATCTACGAGGGCACCAACCAGATCCAGCGGCTCGTCATGGCGCGGCAGCTGCTGAAGTAACCCGAACCGGGGCTGAGCGCCCGCCCGGGACATGCCCGCTCCACGTCCAGGAGCTGGCCAGGGACCTGGCCGATACTGGACGATCATGAGCCCCTCCACCCGGCCCTCGGGCCGGCCCGACGACGATGGCCTGCCCGGCGGTCGATCCGACCGGCCGGCTCGTTCAGCGCGGCCGGATCGTGCGGCACCGCCGGATCGTGCGGCGCGGCCGGGCGAGTCCGACGGCGACTACCTCGAGGTGCGGCATCGCACCGACCGCCGGGTGCTGGCGCAGGACCCGGAACACCTCGATCGCGGTTCGCGGGGCCGGCGCGGCCTGATCCTGCTGCTGCTCACGCTCGTGGCGCCCGGCAGCGCGCAACTCGTCGCGGGCAACCGCCGCGTCGGCAGCATCGCGTTACGGATCTGGGTCGCGACGCTCATCACGCTGGCCCTCACCGCCCTGGTGTACTTCCTCGACCGGGGCGTGCTGCTCGAGGTACTGACGAACAGCCTGTTCCTCACGGGACTGGCGGTCGCGCTCGGGGCGGCGGCGATCGGCTGGCTGCTGCTGCTACTCGACGCGCTGCGGCTCACGCGACCGCGGCTGCTCTCGGGAGCCGGTCGCGTCGGGGTGGCCGCCCTGACCGCCCTGCTCGTCGCGGTCACCGCCGTGCCGCTGGGGTTGGGGGCCCGCAACGTGCTCGCCGGGCGCGACCTCGTCTCCTCGGTGTTCGGCAACCACACGACGCAGGCGCCGAGCAACGGGCGGTACAACATCCTGCTGCTCGGCGGCGACTCCGGCACCGACCGCACCGGCACCCGGCCCGACACGATCATGCTGGCCAGCGTCGACGCCGACACCGGCAAGAGCGTGCTGTTCGGGTTCTCCCGCGAGACCGAGAACATCGACTTCCGGCCCGGCTCGACGATGGCCCGGCTCATGCCGGAGGGCTGGAACTGCGGCGACCAGTGCCTGCTCAACGGCCTGTACCAGTGGGCGACGGAGCACAAGGACCAGTTTCCGGCCGACGTCGCCGACCCCGGCGCCCTGGCCACCACGGAGGCGGTCGAGGCGCTCTCCGGCCTCGACATCCAGTACTACGGCCTCGTCGACCTGCGCGGCTTCCAACGCTTCATCGACGCCGTCGGCGGCATCGACCTCTACGTCGGCAAGCGCACCCCGATCGGCGGTGGCACCTCCCCGATCCGGGGCTACATCGAGCCGGGCCAGCAGCACCTCGACGGCTACCACGCCCTCTGGTACGCGCGCTCCCGCGCGGGCGCCAGCAACTACGAGCGGATGGCGCGGCAGCGGTGCGTCATCAGCGCGATGGTGCACCAGCTGTCTCCGGAGACGGTGTTCTTGAAGTTCCAGGAGATCGCCTCGGTCTCCGGCAGCGTGCTGCAGACCGACATTCCCGAGAGCGACATCGGCACCCTCGGTGACCTCGCGCTCAAGGCCCGCAGCCAGAAGATGACCAGCGTGAACTTCGTGCCGCCGGTCATCAACCCGTGGAACTACGACCCGCAGGTGGTGCGCGACAAGGTCTCCCAGGCGATCGCGGCCTCCGAGGCGGGCGGCTCGACGAGTAGTGCCCCGGCGACCTCC
>JBDIAM010000194.1:0-6683 GCA_039812445.1 Piscicoccus intestinalis
GACGACCCCGGCTCCATCGATCGGGAGGCGTTCACCCGCCGGGCCGTGCAGATGCTCGTCGCCGAGCGCACCCTGACCCTGGCCCGCTATGAGCTATACCTGAATTCGGCACGCGACCCCGAGCTGGCGCGGCTCACCGCGACGCTGCGGGAGCGGCACGTGCAGGTGCAGGCGCAGATGTTCCGCGCCGTCGGCGCCGCCGATCCCGAGTTCGCCGCGCATCGCCTCCTCAGCGCCACCGAGGGCCTGCTCATCTACCAGCTGTCCGTGCCCGAGCCCGACTTCGAGCACTGGGCCCCGCAGTACCTCGTCGCCATCACCGACCTCCTCCTGACCCTCACCCGCCCCCCACGTCCCTGACCCCCACGACCCTGAGAACTGCGTGTCACGGTCGCAACTGCAGTCCGTGCCGCAGTCTTCACCACCGAGGCGCGCCGTTGGCGACTGAGACTCCACGTCTCGTGCTCGGCAGGCAGGTCGCCGCCGCACGTCCGTGCACAATGGGACAGCAAACAGGGAGGTGGACGTGCCCATCACGGTCGATGAACAGGTGAAACGACTTCGAGAGGTGACAGGTTCGGGGCAGTTGGCCGACGTCTGCCATCGACTCCGGATCGAGATCGTGACGCACTTCGGCAGTTCCGCGCGCCCGACCGGGGGGATCACCGCCCGGGACGTCGACGTGGCGATCGGATTCGAGCACGGCGCCGCACGCGATTTCCTGGCTGCCGTGAACGCCCTGATGGACCTTGTTCCTGGCGATCACCTCGATGTCATGGACCTCGACCGTGCCGGGCCCGTGGCTGCGAAGGCCGCGCTGTTCGACTCCGACATCTTGTTCGAAGCCGCCCAGTCGGTGACGACCGAACGCCAGATTCGCGCGTTCATGGCGTATGAGGACACTCGGCGACTGCGCGAGCTGCAGTTGGAGATGCTTCGCCGATGACCGTCGACACGGATCGTCTGCAGGCCAGGCTGTTATCGATGCGGCAGCTCATCGGCCATCTCGAGGGGATTGGGCCGGTGACCGCCGAAAGGCTCTCCGACGATTTCGGTCTCCGGCTCCAGGTTGAGCGGGCGCTGTCGCAGGTGGTGACTCTTGCGACGGAAATCAACCTGCATGTGGTCTCCCGGGAACTCACGCGTCCTCCGGCGGACCTGCGAGAGAGCTTCGAGGAGATGGTCGAGGCGGGGTGGTTGAGCGAGGAACTCGCCGGACGCCTGAAGGACTCCCCGGGGTTACGGAACGTCCTGGTGCACGAGTACGTCCGAATCGATCTCACGATCGTCGCCTCCGCCGTGCCCATGGCCGTCGATGGTTTCGGCGAATACGTGCGTGCGATTGCGTCACGACTGTAGGTCGCATCGGCCCACGCTCGTCGAGCGCACGTAGCTTTCACGGTCGTCGGGAGGGCGCGTGGCGGGGCGAGCGATGAGTCCGGGGGCGCGGGTCGGTCAGTATCGACACACGACCTGACCGACCCTGCCGCGGCGCGCGGCTGCGAAAGGACGACGATGCTGCTCACCACCCACACCTTCATCACCGCCGACGGCGTCGTGCAGGCCCCCGGCGGTCCGGACGAGGACCGCGACGGCGACTTCGGCTACGGCGGCTGGATGGCGCCCTGGGCCGACGAGGTCTTCGGCGAGGTCGTCGACGGCTGGTTCGCCAAGACCACGCAGCTGCTCTACGGGCGCACGACCTACGACGTCATGGCGAGCTACTGGCCGCTGGTCACCGACGCCGACAACCCCGTCGCGACCGTGCTGAACAACGCCCCCAAGCACGTCGTCTCCCGCACGATGACGCTGGAGGATGCGCCGTGGCAGAACACCGTCTCCGTGTTCGGCGACGACGTCGTCGACCGCGTGCGGGCCTTGAAGTCCTCCGGAGACGGTGAGCTGCAGGTACACGGCTCCTGGCAACTCATCCAGACACTCACCCAGGCGGGCCTTGTCGACGAGTACCGCATCATCCAGTTCCCCACGGTCGTCGGCCCCGGCAAGCGGCTCTTCGGCGACACGACGCCGGCGTCGTCGTTCGAGGTCTGCGACGTGCGCACGACGACGCTCGGCGCCATCGCGATGAGCCTGCGCCCCATCCCCTTCCGCAGCGCCACCCACGAGGTCGTCGACGGCAAGGACACGGTCGTCGAGTAGCCCGAGTTGTCACATTCCGGTAATACAAGCCTGACAGGAGAGCCCCATGGACCACCCGCAGATCAGCACGTGCTTCTGGTTCGACATGAACGGCCTGGAGGCGGCGCAGCTGTACACCAGCGTCGTGCCCGACTCGCAGATCACCCACGTCACCGAGCCGACCTCGAACACGCCGGGGCGGGCCGACGGCGTGCCGCTGGAGGTGTACTTCCGCCTCGGCACGCAGCACTTCGTCGCCCTCAACGGCGGTCCGCAGTTTCCGCACACCAGCGCCGCGTCGATCCAGCTCTACGTCGACGGCCAGGACGAGCTCGACCGCATCTGGTCGGCGCTCCTGGCCGACGGCGGTTCGGAGGTGCAGTGCGGCTGGCTCACCGACAGGTTCGGCCTGTCGTGGCAGATCATCCCGCGCCAGTTCATCGACCTCATGACCTCGGCCGACGAGTCCGTTCGCGAGCGCGTCGTCGCGAAAATGCTCACGATGACCAAGCTCGACATCGCCCCGCTGGAGGAGGCGGCGGCCTCGAGGTGACCTGCGTCGTCGACGCCCGGCCCGGTCGCCACCGCGTGGCCGGGCCGGCGTTGCGTCGCGGGGCCTGGTGCGCGCGAACAAACAACCATTTCGACGATCCCGATCGGGCCGTCGCGCACGAAGTACCAGGTCACGGGTTGACGCAGGTGCATTGCGGATGCAGTTTCGGTTCTACCTTCGTCGCGCCGGGCCGACGGACTGGTCACGCGCGACAATGGCGGCGTGAATATCACGGCGCGCGCGGACTACGCGATCGAGGCGGTGCTGACACTGGCGCACGCCACGGCGGATGAACCCGACCGCACCGTGACCGCCGACGCGATCGCCGAGCGGGCCGACATCCCGCGCAAGTTCCTCGAATCGATCCTGCGCGACCTGCGCCGCGCCGGGATCGTGTCGAGCACCCGCGGCTCCCGCGGCGGATACGTGCTGGCCCTGCCCCCCGAGAAGATCTACCTCGGCTCGATCGTGCGAGCGGTCGACGGACCACTCGCCCAGGTGCGGGGTCGCCGCCCGCAACACACCTCCTACTCCGCGTCGGCCACCCACCTGTCGACGGTGTGGGTGGCCGTGCGCGCCAGCCTGCGCCAGGTGCTCGACCGCACGACGATCGCCGACGTGCTGTCCGGGGAGCTGCCCGCCCACATCGTCGAGCTCGCCAACCAGGACGACGCGTGGGAGAACCGCTGACTCGGCATCCACTGCAGCGGCTACGCCGGCTCGCGGGCTGACGGCACACGCCCTACTCTCATCCGCACGACCGGACCGGTGACCCGGCGCACGCCGAGCGGCCACCGGTCCGTTCTCGGCAACGGTGCCGACCACTCGCGAGGAGGCCTCGATGTCCACGCCCCACCCGATCGACCGCCGTCGGTTTCTGGCCGGTGCGGGCGCGCTCGGCGTCGGCGCCGCCCTCAGCGGGTGCGTCGGCCCCCAGATCAGGACCCGCGGCTCCGGATCCGGCGAAGAAGCCGGGGGCGTCAGCCTGCTGCCCGCCGCCGACGGCGCCCCCGCGGCCGGGGCGGTCAGCTTCGCGCACTGGCGCGCCGAAGACAGCGGCGTCTTCGACCAGCTCATCGCCACGTTTGTGCAGCAAAACCCGAATGCGACTGTCACCCAAGATATCTCGCCGTCGAACGACTATCAGAGCACCGCGCTGCAACGCATCCGCGGCGGCACGATCGGCACCGCCTTCACCGCCTTCCGCGGCGCGCAGTTCACGACGATGAGCCAGGCCGGCATCTTCGCCGGGCTCGGCGCGCAGCCGTTCGTCGACGACTACGTCGCCGAGATGCTCAAGCCCGGCCAGGACGACACGCGGGCCCAGCTCGGCCTGCCCTACCAGCTCGTCTTCAACATGCCGATCTACAACGAAGACGCCTTCGAACGCGCCGGCATCTCGCAGGCGCCCACCGATTGGGCCGGGTTCCTCGCCGCGTGCGAGGCGCTGCGCGGCGCCGGGATGACCCCGATCGCCTGGCCCGGCGGCGAGGCCGGCAACGCGGGCCAGCTGCTGAACTCGATGGCGATGAACGCGATGCCCGACGACACCGCGTTCGCGGGCATCGAGGCCGGTCGGCTCAAGGTCACCGACGACTGGTTTCTCGGCATCCTGCGCCAATACCAGCAGCTGACACCGTTCTTCCAGCCCAACTCCACCGGCACCTCCTCGGAGCCGCTGCAGCAGATGTTCGCCTCCGGCCAGGCCGGGATGCTCGCCACCGGCTCCTTCCACATCGGCGCGGTGCGCAAGCTCGGCGCGCAGTTTCCCATCGACCTCATCGCGCCGATCACCGTGCCCGCCGATCAGGCCCGCTACGTCGGCATCCACAACGCGACGTTCATCCTCGGCGTCAACACCGCCGGCTCCGCCCAGGACGCCTCGCTGAAGTGGATCCAGTTCCTCTCCCAGCCGCAGCACGCCGCGGTCTACGCCAACGGCACCGCCCAGCACGTGACGGTCAAGGACGTGCAGTACACCGACCGCGACCTCGCGCACACGGCGCCGTGGATCGAGAAGCGCACGCTGCTGGCTCCGCGCTTCCAGTTCGACAACCTCGACGTGCGCAACGCCGTCGAGGGCGCGTGCGTCGCGGTCGTCGGCGGCACCCCGGTGGAGCAGGCCGCCCAGCAGGCCCAGACCGTCGTCGACCAGAAGCGCGGAGGCTGACGATGGCCACGACGCCCCCGACTCCCACGACACTGTCGGAGCCCGCCCGCACGAGCCGCGACACCGGCTCCCCGGGCAAGCGGCGCAACCCGATGGCACCGCACCCGGCGCTCTGGCTGTTCCCGGTGCCGGCCCTGACGCTGTACCTCGCGTTCTTCGTCGCCCCGACCGCGCAGGGCATCGTCTACTCGGTCACCGACTGGGACGGCTTCAGCCCCGTGGCGTACTTCGTGGGCCTGGAGAACTTCGTGACGATCACGACCGCCGACACCCTGTTTCGCAACGCCCTGGTCAACAACGTGACGTTCATGCTCGTCGTCGTCGTGGCGCAGACGATCCTCTCGCTCGCGCTCGCCGTCTACCTCGTCGTGAACACCCGCGCCAGCGTGGCGCTGCGCTCGCTGTACTTCTTCCCGACGATCCTGTCGAGCGTGTCGGTCGCCTTCATCTGGCGGTTCGTCTACGACCCGAACTTCGGCATCCTCAACACCGCGCTCGGGGCCGTCGGGCTCGACTCCTGGCAGGGCTCCTACCTCGGCAACGACCAGCAGGCGATCTACTGGGTCGCGTTGACCCAGGTGTGGTTTCACGCCGGGCAGATGATGATCATCTACATCGCGGGCCTGCAGCAGATCCCGACCGAGCTGTACGAGGCCGCCGGCATCGACGGAGCCGGGCGCTGGCAGCAGTTCCGCTACATCACGGTGCCGCTGGTGGCGCCGGCGACAGCGATGGTCATGGCGTACACGACGATCCAGTCGTTCAAGGCCTTCGACCTCATCCTCGGCCTCGGCGGCAACCCGCCCCGGGCCTCGCTCGACATCCTGTCCACCCGCATCTACGCCGAGTTCGCGAACTTCCGGTTCGGGTACGCGGCGGCGCAGTCGCTGATCTTCATGGCGCTCATCGCGCTCATCACGTGGCTGCAGCGCCGGGCGGTCGCGGCGACGAACCCGGAGGCGTGAGATGGCCTACAACCTCACCCGACGCGCCGTGCTCACCGTCTACACGGTGATCATCCTCGTGCCGCTGCTCGTCGTCGTCTTCGGGAGCCTGAAGACCAACCAGGAGCTGTTCGGTGCGCCGTTCGCGCCGCCGACCGACCCCCAGCTCGGCAACTACACGACGATCCTCGGGGAATCGGGGCTCGGCGTGGCGTTCCGCAACAGCGTCATCGTCACCGGCGTCTCCGTGCCGCTGACGCTCTTCCTCGCGAGCCTGGCCGCCTTCGGCATCGCCCGGCTCCCGGGGCGGCGCAGCGCGCTGCTGTTCGCCCTGTTCGTGCTCGGCATGGCGGTGCCGGCGCAGGCGAACATGATCCCCCAGTACGTGCAGTTCGAGACGTTCGGGCTCACCGACTCCCTCGTCGGGCTCGTGCTCATCAACGTCGTCGTCACGCTGCCGATCGCGGTGTTCATCATGACCGGGTTCCTGCGCACCCTGCCCGCCGAGCTGTTCGAGGCCGCCGCGATCGACGGAGCCGGTCCGTGGCGCACGTACCGCTCGATCGCCCTGCCGGTCGCGGCCCCCTCGCTGTCGGCCACGGCGATCTTCCTGTTCGTCATCCACTGGAACGACCTGCTGTACCCGCTGCTGTTCATCCACGACCCGGCCAAGCGAACGATCCCCGTCGCGCTGCTGTCGTTCCAGGGCGAGTTCCTCACCGACTACCCGCTGCTCTTCGCCGGCGTCGTCGTCGCCTCCGCCCCGATCGTGCTCGCGTACGTCTTCCTGCAGCGCTACTTCGTCGCCGGCATGACGGCCGGCGCGGTCAAGGGGTGAGGCGGTCGCGCGCCTCAGCGGGGCGCCAGCCCGGTCGCG
>JBDIAM010000195.1:0-6649 GCA_039812445.1 Piscicoccus intestinalis
CTCGTCGGGTTCTTCGAGCGGTTCGCGCGGGTGTGCTTCGAGCGCTACCGCGACAAGGTGCGCTACTGGATGACGTTCAACGAGATCAACAACCAGATGGACACGAGCAACCCGCTGTTCCTGTGGACGAACTCCGGCGTCACCCTCGGGCCCGACGAAGACCCGCAGCAGGTGCTCTACCGGGTCGCGCACAACGAACTGCTCGCCAGTGCGCTCGCGGTCAAGGCCGGGCGCGAGATCAACCCCGACTTCCGGATCGGCGCGATGGTCTCGCACGTGCCGATCTACCCGTACTCCTGCGACCCCGACGACGTCATGGCCGCCGAAGTCGCCTCGCGGATGCGATTCTTCTTCCCCGACGTGCAGGCGCGCGGGCACTACCCGGCCTACGCGCGCAAGCAGTTCGAGCGCGACGGGATCGACATAGGCGCCCAGCCCGGCGACGAGGCGATCCTCGCCGCCGGGACCGTCGACTACATCGGGTTCAGCTACTACATGTCGACGGTCGTCAAGGCCGACGCGGCCGCGCAGAGCACGAGCGACGTCGTCAACGGTGGCCTGGCCAACTCGGTACCCAACCCGCACCTGCGCAGCAGCGACTGGGGCTGGGCCATCGACCCCGTCGGACTGCGCTACACCCTCAACGTGTTCGCCAACCGCTACGAGCTGCCGCTGTTCATCGTCGAGAACGGCTTCGGCGCGGTCGACGAGATCGCCGCCGACGGCGCGATCCACGACGAGGCCCGCATCGACTACCTGCGCGAGCACATCGAGGCCGTCATCGACGCCGTGCACCTCGACGGCGTCGACCTCATGGGCTACACGCCGTGGGGCATCATCGACCTCGTCAGCTTCACGACAGGGGAGATGAAGAAGCGCTACGGGCTCATCTACGTCGACCGCGACAACGAGGGCCACGGCACCCTCGAGCGCCGCCGCAAGGACTCGTTCGAGTGGTACCGCCGCGTCATCGCCTCCAACGGCGAGACCCTCTGACGCCCGCCCAACGACCGTGAGAGACGCCCGCCCAACGACCGTGAGAACTGCGTGTCGTGGTCAAGACTGCTGTCCGTGTCGCAGTCCTGACCACGACACGCAGTCTTGAGGGACGTTCGAGGTTCCACGATCGAGGAGAACGACATGGCGGTGGACGAGTCCGGCCCCGGGCGCCCGGGAGGCCGTTACCTGGTGCTCGACGTCGGCGGGTCGGGGATCAAGTACGCCACCGCCTCCGCCGAGGGTGAGCTCGGCCCGCGCGCGACGCTGCCGACCGCGTACACGACCCACGAGGAGTTCATCGACGCCGTCGCGGGGATCGTGGACCGGAGCCGGCCAGTCGACGGCATCGCGATCAGCACGTGCGGGGAGCTCGACCCGCACACCGGGCACATGTTCTCCGGCGGCACGCTCACGTTCAACGCCGGCAAGAACTTCATCACCGCGCTGGAGGCGCGCTGCGGGCTGCGCACCACGGTCGAGAACGACGCGAACTGCGCGCTCGTCGCCGAGATGCGCGACGGGGCCTTGGCCGAGTACACGAGCGGGGCCGTCGTCGTGCTCGGCAGCGGCGTCGGCGGCGCGATCATGCTCGACCGCAAGGTCTTCTACGGCAGTCACTTCCACGCCGGCAACCTCAGCTTTCTGCACGTCGACCTGGAGCGACCCGAGGAGCAGATCCTCGGTCTCTCGACGGGCTTCGCGGCGCTGCTGGAGGGCTACCGTGCGGCGCAGGACGGGGAACCCGACATCGCCTCCGGCAAGGACTTCTTCGAGCGGCTCGCCGACGGCAGTCCGGCCGCGGCGCAGAGCCTGAGCCGGTACGCCGCCAAGCTGGCGAGCCTCGTCTTCAACCTGCAGGTCGTGCTCGACGTCGAGGCCGTCGCGATCGGCGGCGGCATCAGCGCCCAACCGGCGCTCATCGAGGCGATCACGCGCGAGGTCGAGCGGCGGTTCGACGACGCGCCGGTGCCGCTGCCGCGCCCGGTGGTCACCGCGTGCCGCTACCGCAACGACGCCAACCTGCTCGGCGCCCTGTGGCACCACCTCAAGCCGAGCCCCTCGGCGCCCGTGCCCGGTTCAGGCGACTGAGACAGCACACGACCCCGACACCTCGCGGGTGCCGGGGTCGCGTCGGGCCGGAGCCGGGCTCAGGCCTTCTGCACGGTGATCGTCCAGCTGGCGTCGCCGGTGCGGTCGTAGTTCGTCACCGGGTAGCCGTTGTCGGCGGCCCAGTTCGGGATGGCCTCGGTGGCCTGGGTGCAGTCGAAACCGATGACGAGTTCGTCGCCGGGGGAGAGCTGCTCCATGGCCTGCTTGGCCTCGACGAGCGGGAACGGGCAGACCTGGCCTTCGGTCTCGAGAACGACGGTTGCCATGACGGGCTCCTTTCGGGTGGTGGCTATCGGGGAGACGGGCTCAGACGCCCGTCGTGATCTTGGTGCTCGCGGCCTCGGCGCGGGCCGAACCGGCCGGCACCTGCTCGGCGCGGCGGTGGCCGATGATGAAGACCTTCGCGGCGGCGCCGGTGCCGAGCAGCATGAACGCGAAGCTGATCCAGCCCTGGTAGGTGAACTGCGCGGTCTCGACCATCGCGTTGCCGATCGTGCAGCCGCCGGCGAGCGCGGCGCCGACGCCCATGAGCGAGCCGCCGATGACGGAGCGCACGGCGATCTGCGCGGACGGCACCCGCACGCGGAACTCGCCGCTGCCCTTGGCCGCGATGTAGGAGCCGATGAGGATGCCGACGACGAGCATCAGGCCCCAGTCGAGGAACTTCGTGTCGCCGGTGACGAGCAGGTTGACGAGGTTCGAGCTCGGGGTCGTGATGCCCAGGCCGGCGTTGCGGCCCGACCACGTCGACAGCGGCCAGGCGAGGATCGCGATGATGCCGATGACGATCGCCGTCGCGAACGGGTGCCAGGACTTCTCGAACAGCAGGTGCGACAGGCCGGTACGGCGCGGCGGCAGCGAGGCGACGACGCGCTTGGGCTTGCTGAGGTGGTGGTGGGCGGCCCAGCCGACGGCCGCGCACAGCGCGATGACGAGGATCCACGGCGAGACACCGAGGGTGTTCTGGATCGAGGTCATCGGCACGGTCTGGTCGCGCAGGCCGTCGTTGACGGGCTGCAGCACGCCGGTCTTCATGACCGCCGAGAACAGCGCGTAGGTGATCAGCGCCAGCCAGCTGCCGACGAGGCCCTCACCGGCCCGGTAATACGTGCCGGTGGCGCAGCCGCCGGCCATGACGATCGCGAACCCGAAAATGAACCCGCCGACGACGACCGCGAGCAGCGGCAGGTCCGAGGTCTCCGGCGCGATGACCCCCGCGCCCGTCAGCGCGAAGATGCCGATGCTCTGCACGGCGATGACGATGAGGAAGGCGGTCAGCCAGCGCGTGTTCTTCGCGACGAACACGTCGCGGAAGGCGCCGGTCACGCAGAACCGCCCGCGCTGGAGGACGAAGCCGAGGGCGGCACCCAGCAGTAACCCGGTGATGATCATGGGTCGGCAGACTCCTGACACGAAAACGACGACATGGGAGTCGGTTTCGCCGGCGGGCCGGGACGGGCGGCCTGGGGCAAACCGGACACAGGGACCTTAGCGCCCCCGGTTTCCGATGTATTCCCTAATGCTGCCTATAAGTTGAAGTTATTCGGCGGGCAGTACCGTGGCGACGTAGGGCAGGTTGCGGTACCGGTCGTTCCACGGCAGGCCGAAGCCGACGAGCATGTCGTCGTTGTCCATCTCGTAGCCGAAGAACTGCTGCACGGGGATGTCGACGCGACCCGGCTTGACGAACAGCGTGGCGATCGCCACCGATTTGGGTGAGTGCTCGCTGCTCAGGTGCTCGACGAGTCGCTTCATCGTGCCGCCGGACTCGATGGCGTCGTCGATGAGGATGACGTCACGGCCGGTGATGTCGATGTTGCGGTGGTAGACGATCGGTGACTGGTTGTGGCGCTCACCGGGGGTGTGCGGGCAGGAGATGTAGTCCATGCTCAGCTCGAACTCCAACTGCCGCACGAGGTCGGCCGTGAAGAGGATGCCGCCGGGCACCACGGTGACGACGACCGCCTCGTCGTAGGCGTCGTTGAGCAGCGCCGCCACCTTCGCCACGCCTGAGCGGATCTGCTCCGCGCTGAGCACACACTCGCCGATCGGCGCCTCGTCACGCATCTGCCCTCACCCTTCCTCGCCGGCGGGGATCTGCGCGCGGTGCGCGTCGTCCTCGGGGCCGTCGCTGCCGTCTCGGCCGTGCAGCCCGGCCATGATGCGTTCGATCTCCGCGCGATCGGCGGGCCCGGGCTGGCCCCAGTCTGGCTCGTAGCCGGCGACCTTGTGCAGCGGGAGGGCGTTGGCGTCGCCGTAGAGGATCTCGATATCGCGGGTCGAGATGAGCGCGGGGTGTTCCAGGCCCGCGGCCTCGCCGACCTTGAGCAGGTCGCGACGCAGGGTGCGCACGTACCGGGCGAAGGCGGGGGCCTTGTCGTCGGGCAGCAGCGCCCGTGTCAGCCAGCGGTTCTGGGTGGCCACGCCGGTGGGGCAGTGACCGGTGTGGCACTTCTGGGTCTGCAGACAGCCGACGGTCAGCATCGCCTCCCGCGCGATGTTGAGCATGTCGGCGCCGAGCGCGAGGGCGACCATCGCGTTGTCGGGCAGCCCGAGCTTGCCGGAGCCGATGAAGACGATCCGCTCGGTCAGGCCCGCCCGCGCGAAGACCCGGTAGACGCGCGGGAACGCCGACCGATAGGGCAGCGCCACGCTGTCGGCGAAGACCATCGGCGCCGCGCCCGTGCCGCCCTCGCCGCCGTCGACCGTGATGAAGTCGACACCGCGGCTCCCGTCGGCCATCTGTTCCGCCAGGTGGTGCCAGAACGTCAGATCGCCGACGGCCGACTTGATGCCGACCGGCAATCCCGTGGCCTGGGCCACCGTCTCCACCCAGTCGAGCATCGAGTCGACGTCGTGGAAGGCGGTGTGCCGGCTGGGACTCACGCAGTCCTCATCCATCGGGATGCCGCGGATGCGGCTGATCTCGGGGGTGATCTTGGCCGCCGGCAGCACCCCGCCCAGGCCCGGCTTGGCGCCCTGGCTCAGCTTGACCTCGATCGCGCGCACCGGGGCGCTCGCCACGACGTCGACGAGCCGGTCGAGGTCGAACCGGCCCTGGTCGTCGCGACAGCCGAAGTAGCCGGTGCCGATCTGCAGGATGAGGTCGCCGCCCTGCCGGTGGTGGTCGGACAACCCGCCCTCGCCGGTGTTGTGCAGGCAGCCCGCGAGTGCGGCGCCCCTGTTGATGGCCTCGATCGCGGGCCCGGACAGGCTCCCGAAGCTCATCGCGGAGATGTTGATGATCGAGTCGGGGCGAAACGCGTGCCGACGCCCGCGGGCGGCCCCGAGCACCTTCGCGCACGGCACCGAGCCGTTGTCGTCGTGCCCGTGCGCCCCCGCCGTGCCGGGTGCGACCTGCGTGAACGTGCGGTGCTTGATGATCGGGTACCCCTCGACGTGCTCGACGTCGTTGTCGGTGCCGAACCCGAAGTAGGTGTTGACGCCCTTGGCGGCGCTGTAGATGTAGCTGCGCTGGTCGCGGCTGAACGGTCGCTCCTCGTCGTTGCTGGCGACGATGTACTGGCGCAGCTCCGGTCCGATCTTCTCGACGGCGTACCGGCCGTGCCCGATGACCGGGAACGCCCGCAGGAGACCGTGTTTGCGCTGCAGCAGGTCGTAGGAGGCGAGGGCGGCGACGGCCGCGACGGGCAGGCCCAGCAGGGCGCTCTTCTTCGAGCTCATGGGGCGAGTGTGCCGCCCGAGAGGCGTGTTTTGCCCGTTGAACAGCCGAGTGTGTGCGACGCCTCGCCGGGCCGGCTCGTCCGGGGCGCGCGAACCGGCTCCGGCTCATAGGGTCGCTCGACATGGGAGACCGTATGGAGCCGTTCGGGTTCGAGCACCTCGCGGTCGTCGCGGCCATCGCGGTCGTGACCGCCTGGGCCACGTGGGCCGTGCGTCGCGGTCGCCTCGGCGATCGGGTGCTGCGGGTCGTCGGGTGGCTGCTGCTGGTCACCGCGCTCGGGTGGCTGGGCTGGAGCATGCGCCCCAGCGAGTGGGACGGCGGCCTGCCGCTGCCGCTCAACCTGTCGGACTGGCTGCGGATCATCACCGCCCTGGCGCTCATCACCCGCGCGGGCTGGACCGTGGTGCTCTCGTACTACTGGGGCCTGACGCTCAACCTGCAGGCCCTGCTCACCCCCGACCTCTCCTACTCCTTCAACCCGGCGCTGGAGTTCGCGATGTTCTGGTTCTCCCACGGCGTCGCGTTCATCGTGCCGATCGTGCTCGTCATCGGCGTCGGCCTACGACCCACCTGGCGGGGCTTCGGCATCTGCTGCCTGGGCACGCTGGTCTGGGCGGGCATCACGATGACCGTCAACGCCCTGCTGGGGGTGAACTACGGCTACCTCATGGCCGCCCCGGAGTCGGGCTCGGCCCTCGATCTCATGGGCCCCTGGCCCTGGTACCTGCTGACCGCCGCCGCCGTGCTCGCAGTCGTCTGGGCCGTCATGACCTGGCCCTGGGTCACCGCCGCAGCGCGCGAGCGCAGCCGACCCGCGCGGTCGAGGTTCGTGCGGGTCGCCGACCGCTGAGAGGC
>JBDIAM010000196.1:0-6629 GCA_039812445.1 Piscicoccus intestinalis
ACGTAGCGCTCGAGGATGCTCGACTCCGCGAGCCGGGACAGGCCCTCGCGCACCGCGCGGGCGCGGCCCTCACCGACTCCGTCGACGGTCTGCAGATCCTCGAGCCCCGCCGCCAGCAGCCGCTGCAGCGTGCCGAAGTTGTCGACGAGCCGATCGCGGATGATTCCGGGCAGCCGCGGCACCTTCGACAGCAGCCGGTAACCGCGCGGGCTGACGCTCTCGTCGAGGGTCTCGGGCAGCGTCGAGTGCCCGAGAGCGGCGGCGCTGGCGGCCAGGTCGAGCAGGTCGGGTGCGGAGAGCGCGGCCATGCTGTCGAGCACGTCCTGCGGGCGGCGGCCGGATTCGGCGGGCAGATAGTCGCGGATGACGAGGTCGCGCTCGTCCTCGATCCCGGCGATGAGCTCCTCCAGCTGCAGCGTCATGAGCCGGCCGTCGGTGCCGAGTTCGACGACGTAACCGCTGACCTCCTCGTTGATGCGGCGCACCATCTCCAGGCGCTGTAGCACGGCCGTGACGTCGCGCACGGTGACCAGGTCTTCGATCTCCAGCGCCGACAGGGTGCCGGACACCTCGTCGAGGCGGTTCTTGTAGCGCTCCAGCGTCTGCAGGGCCTGGTTGGCCTTCGACAGGATGACCGCCGAGCCCTCCAGCACGTGTCGCTGCCCCCCGACGTACAACGCGGCGAGCGACATCGACTGGCTCACCGAGACGACCGGGAAGCCGGTCTGCTTCGCGGTGCGTTCCGCCGTGCGGTGCCGGGTGCCGGACTCGCTGGTGTCGATCGACGCGTCGGGCAACAGCTGGGTGGCCGCGCGCACGATGCGGGTGCGCGTCGAATCCAGGACGACCGCGCCGTCCATCTTCGCCAGCTCGCGCAGTCGGGTCGCGGAGAACTCGATGTCCAGCGGGAAGCCGCCGGTGGAGATGCTCTCCACGCCCTCGTCGTGCCCCAGCACGACGAGCGCTCCGGTGCGGCCCCGGATGATCCGCTCGATGGCGTCGCGCAACTCGGTGCCCGGAGCGACCGCGGCCAGCGTCGATCGCATCAGGTCGTCCGCGGCAGCACGATCCACACCCGGTGTCCTTCCTGCTCGGCTGATCCCCAGCGCCGATCCGGGGTGTCGCCCGCGCACACACCGGTGTCCACATCTTAGGCGGGCCCCCGGGCAGATCCGACATTGCGCTGGTCAGGACGCCTGTCACCGGTGACGCCACGCCGAGGGTGGCGGTCGCGCGGGCCCGCCACACCCCCACGAGCACCGCCGTCAGCACCGCCATCAGCACCGCCATCGGCACCGCCGTCAGCACCGCCGTCCGCGCCGCCGCCAGCACCGCCGACTGCACCAGGGTCTGCACCATCGTCGGCATCCCTTCAGCGCAGGGCCGGGGCGCCGCGCAACGCCTGCACGGCGGCCGCGATGTCGTCGACCGGGTGCAGGCGCAGGCCGCGCGGGATCTCGTCGGGTTCGAGGGCTGCGGGCGGCACCAGCGCGGACCGGAAACCCAGCCGGGCCGCCTCCCGAAGCCGCCGCGGCAGGCCGTCGACGCGGCGGATGTCGCCGGCCAGCCCCACCTCCCCGATCGCGATGGTGTGCGGCCGGGGTGCCACGTTGAGCGCGGAGCCGGCGACGGCCAGGGCGAGGGCGAGGTCGGCGGCCGGTTCGCCGAGTCGAACCCCACCGACGGTCGAGACGTAACAGTCGCTCTTGCCGGTCTTCACCCCTGCGTGCCGCTCGAGCACGGCCAGGATCATCGCCGTGCGGGAGTAGTCGACGCCGCTGGTCGTGCGTCGGGGCGAGGGGGCCTGCGTCTCGTTGAGGAGCGCCTGCACCTCGCACACCAGCGGGCGACGCCCCTCCAGGGCCACGGTGACAGCCGTGCCCGGCACCGCGGCGTCGCGCGCCGACAGGAACAACCCGCTGGGGTCGGGAAGCCCGAGGATGCCGCGCTCGCCCATCTCGAAGCAGCCGACCTCGTCGGTGGGGCCGTACCGGTTCTTCACCGCCCGCACGAGCCGCAGCCGCGAGTGCCGCTCGCCCTCGAACGCGAGCACGACGTCGACGAGGTGCTCGAGCACCCGGGGCCCCGCGATCGAGCCGTCCTTGGTGACGTGCCCGACGAGCAGCGTCGCCATGCCGCGCGACTTGGCGGCCTGGATGAGCCCGGCCGCGACCTCGCGGACCTGGGAGACGTTGCCGGCCGACCCCTCCACCTCGTCGCTGGCGACCGTCTGCACCGAGTCGACGATCAGCAACTCGGGGCGGATCGCGTCGATGTGGGCGAGCACCTGGGCCAGATCGGTCTCGGCGGCGAGGTACAGCGACGGCTCGAGGGCGCGGATGCGTTCGGCCCGCAACCGCACCTGCCCGGCCGACTCCTCGCCGCTGACGTAGAGCACCCGACGGCCGCGGGCGGCCCCGCGGGCCGCCGCGTCGAGCAGCAGCGTGGACTTGCCGATGCCCGGCTCGCCGGCGACGAGCACCACCGCGCCGGGCACGAGCCCGCCTCCGAGCACCCGGTCGAGTTCTCCGATGCCGCTGCTCACGGCCTGGGTCGTGGCGGGATCGACCTCGGCGATCGGCACCGCGGCGCGGGCGACCATCGGCGCCGCAGCGGTGCGCAGCGTCGGGCTGCCGGCCGCGGCGCCCACCTCCTCGACCGTGCCCCAGGCCTGGCATTCACCGCAGCGCCCGACCCAGCGCACGGCGGTCCAGCCGCACTCGGCGCAGCGGTAGGCGGGCCGGTCACGGCGGGTGCGGGCGGCGTTCCTCGTCGACATGAGGCACACGGTAGGTGCGAGCACCGACAAGACCGCGCAAGGAGGGCTCGTGGGGTGCCGAGGAGGCGCCGAGGGACAACCGAGGAGGGGACAGGGGAGCCCGCGGGGCGCCCGGCAGCGAGGATGGTGGGATGAGCCGACTCGAGATCGACCCGAGCGAGCACCGACCCGGTGACGTCTACCGCCTCCTGACGGCCGTGGTCGTGCCGCGCCCGATCGCCTGGGTGTCGACGCGGTCCTCCGACGGCGTCGACAACCTCGCGCCGCACTCGTTCTTCACCGTGGCCAGCGCGAACCCGCCGATCGTGCAGTTCACGTCGGTCGGCGTCAAGGACACGCTGCGCAACGTGCGCGCCACCGGGGAGTTCGTCGTGCACCTGGCGCCCGCCGGGCTCATCGACCAGGTGAACGTCAGCGGCGCCGACCAGCCCGCGGGCGTCAGCGAATTCGACGTCGCGGGGCTGCGCACGGAGCCGGCGGCGGCGGTCGACGCGGCCCGGGTCGCCGACTCCCCGGTGGCCCTGGAGTGCCGCCTGCACGCGGCCCTCGACCTGGGGGCCTCGACGATCGTGCTCGGCCGGGTCGTGCACGTCGCCCTCGCGCGGGACGTGCTCGAGGAGCCGGAGCCGGGCCGGTTGCCGCACCCGCGGTTCGCGGACCTGGCGCCGCTGGCCCGCCTCGGGCGCGACGAGTATGCGCTGCCCGGGCCCGTGCGGCGGCTCCGCCGGGCTACCCACCCCGGCGGCCGGCACGCACGTGACTCGGGCGAAGGGGCGAGCGGCCACCGGGCGGCGACCGGGGAGTGACCTCCCTCTCGCGGCGCGCCACGGGTGATGCCAAGGTGGGGCCATGAGCGACGCCTTCGACCCGCAGTCCCAGCTCGCCGACGACCCCGGCGCCCCGCCTCCGGACGTGCCGACCGGCGGTGCCGCACCGAGCCCCGAGGAACTCAACGAGGCCGAGCGCGACGGGAGCGGTGGCGAACTCGTCGGCGGGCTGCCCACCGACGAAAGCCCGGACGCGGTGTCGCAGGCCCGTGAGCGCGCGGCGTGGGACGAGGACGCGCAGGAGAGCGCCGGGGTGCACCCGGCCGACGAAGAGGGCGACTAGGCCCGCCGCGAAACCTGAGGAGACCGGCGGAAGCGCGGCGGCTCAGTAGCGGCGCCACCACAGGTTGACCGCGTAGTCCACGCCCGTGCCTGCGTGCTCGCGCAGGATGCTCGCGGCCAGCGCGGGGTCGAACTCGATGCCGACGACCGCCTCGAACTGGGCCCGGGTCGGCTGGTCCCAGCGGATCAGCAGCGGCTCGCGCTGCCACCCACGCCGTCGCCAGAACCGCTCGATGGCGCTGTGGTCGTAGGCCGGCCACTGCCGACGGAACCAGCCGCCGAACGTGGAGCGGGAGGCGTCGTTGTCGATGACGAAGGCGGTGCCGCCGGGCGCCATGACGCGCTCGAGTTCGGCGAGACCGGGCTCGCAGCCGGGGCCGAAGAAGTACGCCCAGCGGGCGTGCGCGACGTCGAACGAGTCGTCCTCGCACGGCAGGTCCTGAGCCAGCGCCTCGACGACCTCGACGTTCTCGAGCGCGGCGCCACCAGGGCCACCGGCGATTCTGCGGCGGGCGGCGGCGACCAGCGGCGGGTGCGGCTCGACGCCGACCACCCGCGCCGCGTCGGCCGCGAACAGCGGCAGGTGGAAACCGGATCCGCAGCCCACATCGAGCACCCGGGCGCCGCGCCAGTCCGCGATCCGGCGCATCTCGCGCGCGAGCACGCCGTCCGGGTCGACGCCGCGATTCTCCAGTTCGTAGAGGTCCGGGTGTTCCCAGATGTTCGGGCTCGGCCGGGCGGCGGGCGAGGGAGCCGGGGACGGGCGGGCCGCATCCGGGGCCGGGAAACCCGCGGCCGGGTCGCTCACGTCGGCTCCTCCCCGCCCTCATGCTCACTGCCCTCACCCTGGTCACCGTGCGCACTGCGGTCCCGCCCCAGCGCTCGCCCGCCGTGCGCGGCGAGGGTGGCCGGGTGCACGAACAGCGGCAGCAACGCGCGGGTCGGCCCCGCGTCCAGGGCCCGGGCGGCGGCCAGGTGGGCGTCGCAGTGCCGCACCAGTTCGGCGTAGCCCGCCGCCCCCATGAGTTCGGTCAATTCGTCGGCGTGGCTGACGTACAGCGGCTCGTCGTGGCCGTGGGCGAGCGCGGATCCGGAGCAGTACCAGTCGAAGTCGTGGCCGCCGGGACCCCACCGACCGCGTTCGTACTCCCCGATCGTCACCTCCAGGTAGCTGGACTCGTCGGGCAGCTCGACCGTGCGGTAGTCGCGGTAGAGCGGCAGCTGCCAGCACACGTCGGGTTTGGTCTGCACCGGCGAGCGGCCCTGCCGCAGGGCGTGCGCGTGCAGGGCGCATCCGGCTCCGCCGGGGAACCCCTCGCGGTTGAGCAGGATGCACGCACCGTCGACGACCCGCGTCTTGCGTTCCCCGTCCTCCAGCTCGGTCCACCCGGCGTGCGGTCCGGCCGCGTCGGCCGCCGGCACCGCCTCCCCGGCGCCTCCGCGGTCGTTCGACGCCCGCGCGAGACCGGCGAATTGCCATGTGTCGTCGGTGAGTTCGGCGACGACCCCGGCCACGCGGGCGAGGTCGTCGGCGTCGCAGAAGTGGGCGCCGAGGCCGCAGCAACCGTCGTGCGGACGCTGCGCGGACAGCCCGCGGCAGCCGGCGCCGAAGATGCACCGGTACCCCGACGTGAGCCACGTCAGGTCGAGGCGAAACCGCTGAGCCGGCTCGGCCGGGTCCTCGAACTCCACCCACACCCGGGCGGGCGAGGCCGGCGACTGTGCTGCTGAGGACTCCATCGCCGACACTGTAGGCCGCGCGACGCCGGGCCGAGGCGCAACGGATAGCGTGCGGTCATGCGCCTCGGGGTCATCGACGTCGGATCCAACACCGTGCACCTGTTGGTCGTGGATGCCCACTGGGGCGCGCAGCCACTGCCGGCGACCAGTCACAAGATCGACCTGCGGCTGTCGGAGCACACCACGCCCGACGGTGACATCTCGCCCGAAGGGGCCGACCGGCTCGTCGCGTTCGTGCACGAATGCCGAGAACTCGCCGACGATCTCGGCATCGAACAGCTGATGGGCTTCGTCACCAGCGCGATCCGCGAGGCCCCCAACGGCGACGACGTGCTCGCCCGCGTGCTCGCCGAGACCGGCATCGAGCTGGGGGTCCTGTCCGGGGAGGCCGAGTCGCGGCTGACGTTTCTCGCCGCCCGCCGCTGGTTCGGCTGGTCCGCGGGGCGGCTGCTGCTCGTCGACATCGGCGGCGGCTCGCTCGAACTGGCCTCCGGCGCCGACGAGGACCCCGACGTGGCCCTCAGCCTCCCGTTGGGGGCCGGTCGGCTCACCCGCGAGCGCCTCGTCGGCGACCCGCCCGACCCGGCCGACGTCAAGGCGGTGCGCACCTATGTGCGGGTGCAGGTCGCGGGCGTCATGCGCGAGCTGAGCCGGGTCGGCGAGCCCGACCTGTACGTCGGCACGTCGAAGACCATCCGGTCGCTGGCGCGCCTGGCGGGGGCGGCGCCCAGTGGCGAGGGCCCGTACGTGCGGCGCACCCTCGAGCGCGCGGACCTGAAGAAGATCGTGCCCAAGCTGGCCCGGTTGGGCGCCAAGTCGCGCACGGCCCTGCCCGGGGTGTCCAATCACCGTTCCCAGCAGGTGCTCGCCGGGGCGCTGGTCATCGAGGCCGTCATGGACCTCGTCGGCATCGAGCAACTCGTCGTGTGCCCGTGGGCGCTGCGCGAGGGCATCATCCTGCAGCACCTGGACCTCATCCCGGCTCCCTGAGCCGCCGCGGC
>JBDIAM010000197.1:0-6579 GCA_039812445.1 Piscicoccus intestinalis
GCGTGCCGGCGCACGTTGTGCAGCAGGGTCGTCAGCGCCGAGCCGACGACCGTCGCGACCGGCGCGCGCACCACGGTGCCCTCGGCCAGGTCGACGCTGACCACGGGGTTGAGATCGGCGAAGTCGTGCGCGACCGCCCGGGCCAGCGACGCCAGGTCGGTGTCCTGCGCGGGCGCCGTCGTCAGCGGCGGCTCGGTCATGAACGCGGCCACCTTGCGGGCCTCCACCGCCGCCTGCCGCCGCACGGAGTCGGCGAGCGTCGGGTCCTCGATGCCCTGGGCCACGAGGTCGAGGATCGTCGCCTGATCGTGCAGCAGCGCACGGTGTCGCGCGGCCTCCGCCTCGGCCGCGGACCGTGCCGCCGCCTCCGTCGCGAGTCGGCGCGCCTCGTCGGTGGCCTCCGCCACCCGCCGGAAGTAGTCCGAGACCAGCCAGCCCACCGCCGTGTACGCCGGGTATACCAGCGAATTCGTCCAGCCGATGAGCACGATGTCGGGGTGCCCGGAGACGAAACCGGTGGGGATCACCGCGCACACCCACAGCAGGAGCGCCGCGAGCAGCCGGCTGCGGTGCCGGTGGAGGGCCATGCCGGCGAACAGCGCGGACGTGTACGTCACCGAACCGCCCCAGGCGTCCCACTGGCTGATGCGCAGCTCCGGTGGCGTGATGACGAGCACCGCGAGCAGACACACGCAGCTGATGAGCACGTCGACCTTGACGAGCCAGCCGCGCCGACCCAGCGAGCCGTCCCGCAGGCCGATCACGATGAGCACGGCGCTCCACACGACGAACAGGGTGCCCAGGCCGAGGCTGAGCGCCGGCTGCGGCGACCGCCCGGCGGTGCCGAGCACCGCGGGGATCAGCTTGGTGACATCGATGGTGCGCAGCGCGAGCACGATGTACAGGAACACCCGGTCCAGCCCGGCCAGGGTCGTCTCGGGGCGCGGAAACAGGAGTCGCCGCAGCACGCGCCAGGCCCGTCCGGAGACCGATGGCGTGCGGCTCGACCGCCGCGCCCGCGAGCGTCGCTCAGGCTCGTCGTACCCGTCGAACCCCACGGCCGGCCGCGTTCAGGCCTCGGCGGGGGGTGTGACGTGCACCCGCCGCACACCGAGCACGGAGTGCGCGATCGCCGCGGCGATGTCGCGTTCGCGGGTGGTGCCCGTGCCGGTCACCTGGACGACGCCGTGATGGACCTCGATCTGCCAGCCGTCCTGGCCGTAGTCGTGGAAGACCGCGCGCAGGTCGGTGGTGAGTTCCTCGTCGCTACGCCACAGCGCGCGGATGACGTCGCTGCGGCTGATGACGCCGATGAGCCGACGGCCGCGCACCACCGGCAGGCTCTTGAAGCTGCTCGTCGTGAACAACGTGATGAGGTCCGCGACGTCGCTGCTCTCGGTCGTCGTGCGCGGGTTCGGCGTCATGATCTCGCCGACCGTCTCCGGCAGCGGTTCACTCTCGTGCACGGGCGTCGCATGGGCCCGGCGATCGGCCTCCACCGCCCGGCGCAGCAGATCGATCTCGCTGAGCACCCCGACGAGCACGTCCTCGTCGTCGACGACCGGCAGCGAGGTGACCGTGCGCTCTGCCATGAGTTGCAGGGCCTCGTCCAGGGAGGATTCCCTGTGCACGCTGAAAGCCGGGCAGGTCATGATCTCGCGCACGAGCATCGTGAAGCACCTCGTTGGTCGTCTTGCGGTAGGCGTCATCGTCTGGCCCGCCCGACGCCTCGACGACCCCTCGCCGGTGGCGTAGGACTTGACCGGTCCCAGTGTCGCAGCCCGGTGGCAGGTATCAGTCTGTCAGTCCCGTGTCTCACCCGGGTCGGCAGTCGTGGGGCTCGTGCCGGGCAAGCCGTCGGCGCCGTCCGGCGGCGCGTCGGCGCCGACATCAACGGGCGGGGGCACGAACGCCGGGCTGTCCGCGTCCTCCTTGCGGAACCGCAGGATGCACGCGCCGGTCTTGGCGAACGGCTCCAGCGAGACCTCCTCCGCCGGGGCTCCGTGGGCCGTGTGCAGCGCTTGCACCATGCCCAGATGTACGCCGCACACGATCGTCGGATTGTGCCTGGCGGCCTCCAGCAACGGGCATTGCCGCAGGTCGACCGAGCCGTCAGGGCGCTCGGCCGGATCGAACCCCAGGCTGTCGATGACCTCGATCGTGCGGCTGCGGGCACCCTCGCGGCCCTCCGGCCCCTTGGCGCCGAGGGCATTGCCCCACAGGAGCCCCGCGGCGATCGCGTCGCCGACGGGGTCGCGGCTCGAGCGGTTGATCTGCTCGGCGAGCACCGTTGCGAGCGTGGCGTACTCGCGCAGCTGCGGACGGGACCGCTCCGGCGGCACCGCACGGTAGTGGATCGGCGGCCGCCCCCGGCCGGCGGCGACCCCGGGGATGCGGTAGGCCAGCCCCATGGCGACGAGCGCGTCGAGATGCTCGCGGACCGTGTTCGTGTGCTGACCCAGCCGCACCGAGAGCTGTTGGACCGTGACCGGCTCGGTCGTCTCCGACAAGGCGTCGAGGACCCCCGTCCTGGCTGCGGACAGCTGGGTCGTGGGATCGTGGTTGAGACGCACCGGTCGAGGCCCCAGCCCCGCCGCGGTGCTGTCGGACGTTTCGGTCACCAGACCAGTGTATTTACAATGTCGCGCCGTGCGATTATCGAGCGCCAGGAGGTTATTTTGAGCGCCGAATGTGGAGGTTGCGGCTGTGGAGCGGGCGGATGCGGCTCCGGGCCGCGGCGAGTGCCCGAGCTCGACGCGCGCACGATCGATCCGCAGATCCGGCAGGCGGCGATCTTCGGGGTGCTCATCGGACTGACTCCCGGAGGCGGCGCCACCATCATCACCGACGAGTCGCCTGACCTCGTGCGCACGCTCATCGAAGGCCAGTTCGGCGGCCAGTACCTCGTCGAGGCAGACCGTAGCGAGAGCGACGACGAGTGGCGCACGACGTTCACCCGCGTCGCCTGAGCCCACCCGCCTTCTCGTCGCCTCTCATCGGACTGACCACCTACGTCGAATCGATCGACCGGGGTGAATGGGTCGCCCAGCGCACCGCCCTCCTGCCGCACGACTACGTGCGCGCCGTCGAGGCCTGCGGGGCGCTGCCGGTTCTCGTGCCGCCCCGCGCCGAGCTGACGCCGCGTCTGGCCGAGGAGCTCGTGAGCCGGCTCGACGGCCTCATCATCACCGGCGGCGCCGACGTCGCGCCGCGACGCTACGGGCAGCGGCCGCACCCGGCCACCCAGCCGCCGCGGCCGGATCGTGACCACAGCGAGTTGCTGCTTACCCGGGCCGCGCGGGCGGCGCGGCTGCCGCTGCTCGGCATCTGCCGGGGCATGCAGATCATGGCGGTCGAGGCGGGCGGAGTGCTGGAGCAGCATGTGCCCGACCGCGTCGGGCACGGCGCCCACGCGCCCGGGCCCGGCACCTTCGGTCGCCACCCGATCCGGCTCGTGCCCGACACCCGCCTCGCCACGATCCTGCGCGGTGGCCACGGCCCGGACGACGACGTCGTGCAGGGCCACTGCGCCCATCACCAGTCGGTGTCGGCGCACCCGGGCTATCGGCCCGCGGCCTTCGCCGCCGACGGCACGTTGGAGGCGATGGAAGCCGAGCCGTCGGGCCCGCCCGACGCCTCCGGTGCCCCCGGTGCCCCGGGCGAGACCGGCGAGCCGGCGCCGTTCGCGCTCGCCGTGCAGTGGCATCCCGAGAACGGTGATGACGTGCGGCTTTTCGCGGCGCTCGCCGCCGCCGCCCGCGAGCGGATGAGGGCGCCCGGGGCCTGACCGCCGGCCACCGGAATCGCCGAAACGACGGTCCCGATTCGGGTCGGCGACGACCGACCAGGGCAGATGTGGTGCGAGCCACCAACGGGAGTGTCAATTCGGCGATACGTCTCGACCGGCCCGCCGCCGAGCCCGGTCCGGCGGCGGGGGCTCCGCCCCCGTCACCCGACGCCCAGCAGCGTGTCGGCGGGCTGCGGCGGTGGACTCCAGCCGCGACCTCGAGCCGAGTTATCCACAGAAGCCGCCGGCGGTCGGACACGGTGCCCCTGGGTGCTCCAGGCTCGTCGCATGCCCCGCCCCTCTCGCCGCCGTGAACTGCTCGAGGCGCTCGTCGCTGCCGGGGGCGTGGCCGATCGGTCGGTGCTCGAGGCGGCCACGTCGGCGGGCACGGTGCGCGGGGCGGTGGCCGACGGCTCGATCCGGCGACTGCGCCACGGACGGTACGGCCTGACGACAGATGCCGATCCGCGTCTCGGCGACCGGCGCCTCGCGCGCTCCTGGGCCACCTGGAACGAAGAGGAGCCGACCCCCGAGGAGGTCGCGGCGCTGACCGCGCGGCACCGGCTGGCTCAGGCCTGTGGCGGGGCGCTCTCCCATCGCTGCGCGGCCGCCCACCACAACTGGCCGATTCTGCAGGAGCCGTCGACCTTGGAGGTCGCGCTGCCCCCGGGGCGCCGCGGGCTCGTCGGTGTCGACACCTCCGTGGTGACGGCCCGCCGGCGGGTCCTGACGGAGGACGAAGTGCGGGATGCCGTGCGCAGCCCCCTGGCCACGGTCGTCGACTGCGCGCGGGACCTGCCGTTCACCGAGGCGCTCGCCATCGCAGACTCGGCCCTGCGCAGCGGCGCGGTCGGCCCGAGCGAGCTGGTGCAAGCCACGGCCGCCGGCGGCGGAGTCAACGCGGCGCAGGTGCGTCGGGTCGGTGCCTGTGCCGACCCGCGTGCGGCGAACCCGTTCGAATCCGCCCTGCGGGCCGTTCTGCTCGACGTGTCCGAGCTGACCCTGGTGCCCCAGCTCGAGATCAGCGGCGACGGCTTCGCCGCGCTCGGCGATCTCGGGGATCCGCTGCTGCGCCTCGTCTTCGAGGCGAACAGTTACGAATTCCACGGCAGCCCATCGGATTTCGAGGCGGACCTGACGCGCTATGCGGAGCTGACCGGGCGCGACTGGCTGGTTCTGCCTGCCACGCTGTCCCAGGTGTTGGACAAACCCGAGTGGGTTCGCAGCATGGCCAGGGCGGCCGCGTACGTGCGTCGGGCGCGCGGATACGGAACCGGCCGGGCGGCCTAACCCCGCGTCGCCGGCGCAGGATTCACCGAATCGACGATCGCGACGCCCGGGCGCCACACGCTGACCAGGGGATTCGCCGTCGGCCGCCGGATCGGGATCGTCGATCTGGCGATTTCCCCGAGGCTGCCTCCCGACCCGCGGGCCCGCGCGCCGGGGTGAGCCGATGCGCCGCCCGCGAGCGCGCACCCGCGCGGCGCGGATTGTCCGTTTTCCCGTTGCGCGGGTCGGTGCCGGGCGCCCGGCGAGCGCCGCCATACGATGGCGCGCGACACCGGTCGATGTGTAAGGAGCGACATGAGGACCCGTCGGCGAGCTGTCGCCCCCGTGCTGGTGAGCGTGAGCGCGGTCGGTGCGCTCGCCCTGAGCGCCTGCTCGATCGCCCCCGAGAATCCCACCGCCAACGGCACCGGGATGCCCGTCAACGCCCAGGTCGAGGAGCAGTCGCCGACCCCCACGCCGACGCCGAAGGAGCTGCCCGGCGGCGGCCGTCAGATCTTCCCGACCTACCGGCTCGTCGGCTACTCGGGCATCATCGGCAGCGGTCCGGGCCTGGGTCGCGCGGGCGTCGGCGACATCGACGACCGGATGAAGGAGATCCTCGAGCGGGCCAAGCCCTACGCCGTCGACGGTCGCAAGATCATGCCGACCCTCGAGTACATCGCCACGATGGTGCACCCCTGCAAGAACGCCCCGAAGTGCCGGACGCGCTCGACCGACGCGAAGATCCAGGAGCACCTCGACGCGGTGCGTAAGGTCGACGGCTACCTGCTGCTGGCCATCCAGCCCGGCCGTTCCGACTTCCCGACCGAGGTCAAGGCCTACGAGAAGTTCCTCAAGGAGCCCGACGTCGGCCTCGCGATGGACCCCGAGTGGCGGATGGGCCCCAACCAGGAGCCGATGCGCACCTTCGGCTCGACGAGTGGCACCGAACTCGACCAGGTCAACCAGTACGTCTCGAAGCTCGTCAAGGACAACGACCTGCCGGACAAGGTCGTGCTGTACCACATGATCCGCACCAACTGGGTGCGCGGCCCGGAGAACCTCAAGCAGCACCCGGGCGTCGTCAACATCGTCAGCGTCGACGGCATCGGCTCCAAGTCGATGAAGACCGAGACGTGGAACGCGATCATGAAGGTCAAGCCGGCCCACGTGCACCCGGGGTTCAAGCTGTTCTACCAAGAGGACACCGCCCGCTCCAGCTGGAAGCTCATGACGCCGCAGGAGGTGCTGGCGCTCACGCCGCGCCCGGAGTACGTGCTCTACGAATAGGCCGGCAGCACGACGGGGGCCATGGCCGACGTCTGCTGAGTTGGTCGGGGTTGGCCGGGCTGGCCGGGGCTGGCCGGGCCGATCCGACTTCGGGCTCCGGCGCATGACTGGCGCGGGATAGGGCAATGGGGAGTCGAGGCGGCCACGCGCCGACCTCGTTCCCACGCGCGGTCCAGCCCCGGCCGTTCGTGTCGCCCGGGAGTCCGCGTCGGTCGCTTGCCGATCGCTTGCCG
>JBDIAM010000198.1:0-6537 GCA_039812445.1 Piscicoccus intestinalis
CCGGACCGTGGCGCGGTGGGCACCGCTGTTGAGTCTTGTATCGCACGGTTGATCAAAGCCTGTGCCCTCGGAGGTATTACGTTGCGACTGCGTGCAATTGCCTCCGCATTCAGGGCGCGCTCGCCCCGCTCCTCTGCTTGAATCGCCGCCATGAACGCTGCCTCGCGAGCGTCGACGACGACGCTGCGCACCTGCGGCCACCGCGGTCCGCGACGGGTTGTCGTCGCCTTGACCGCCGGCGCCCTGGCCATGACGCTGGCGACGGCCGGAGCCGGAGCCGCGAACGGGCTTACTGAGCGCCACCCCGACCCCAGGCCCCGGATCGACCCGCTGTCGGTGAAGACGCCCTCGGAGCTGTACGGCGACCTGTTCGTCAAGGTGCAGATGCGCGACATCTTCGTCGACGGCAAGACGTTCGTCGACGCGGTGCCGAAACGCCCGGTCGCCGACATCATGAAGGATTACCAGCGGCAGAAGCCCACAACGGATGCGGCCCTGAAGTCCTTCGCGCTGAAGAACTTCGTCGTTCCCGGCGTCAACGACGGCCCGCCCAAGACCGTCCCGGTGACGCAGGGCGCGTCGCTCCAGCAGCACATCAAGGACCTCTGGCCGCACCTGACCCGCCCGGCCGTGAAAAGCGTCAAGGGCGGTTCCGCCTTGTCCTTGCCGGAGCCTTTCGTGGTGCCGGGCGGACGGTTCCGGGAGATGTACTACTGGGACAGCTACTTCACCATGCTCGGCCTCAAGGCGGACGGTCAGAACAAGGTGATGGAAAGCACGATCAACGACTTCGTGTCGCTCGTGGAGCGGTACGGGCACATCCCCAACGGAACGCGCTCGTACTACCTGAGCCGATCTCAGCCCCCGTTCCTGTATCTCATGGTGGGCCTCTCGGATACGTCGAACGATCGCGTCAAGGCCCGCCGACTGGCGGCGGTCAAGGCCGAATACGCGTACATGACCTCGAAGGCCCGCACGGTCTCGATGCCGGACGGCTCGAAGCTGCAGCACTATTGGGACGCCCGGGCGACCCCGCGCGACGAGTCCTACCTGGAGGACGTCGAGACGGCGCATAAGTCGGGCCGCCCCAAGGCGCAGATCTATCGGGACCTGCGCGCCGGCGCCGAGAGCGGCTGGGACTACAGTTCCCGATGGTTTGCCGACGGCAAATCGATCACCACGATCGACACGACGAACATCGTGCCCGTCGACCTCAACAGCCTGCTGTACGGAATGGAGACCTCGATCGCGCAGGGATGCCGCCAGGCGGCGGACCGCGCGTGCGCCCAGAGCTTCACGAATAAGGCGCAGCGGCGCGCGAAGACCATCAACACCTACCTGTGGAGCAACTCGCAGAGGCGCTACGGCGACTGGGATGTCAAGAAATCCGCAATTCGTCCGGGGATCACGGCGGCGACCGCGTTCCCCCTCTTCGTCGGCCTCGCCCCGACATCGCGCGCCAACGAACTGGCGGGCACCATCAAGGCCCAGCTGCTGGCTCCGGGCGGGCTGCGCACCACGACGGTGAAGACCGGTCAGCAGTGGGATGAACCCAACGGCTGGGCGCCTCTGCAATGGGTCGCGGTCGAGGGGCTCGAGAAGAACGGGCAACACGCCCTCGCGAAAACGATCTCCGACCGGTTCCTCACCACCGTCCTCGCCGAGTACAACCGCAGCGGCAAGCTGGTCGAGAAATACAACATCGAGTCGCAGGCCGGCGGCGGAGGCGGTGAATACGCACTCCAAGACGGCTTCGGCTGGTCGAACGGCGTCACTCGCGCGCTCATCGAGAAGTACGGAATGCCCAAGTAGCGCCCTGGACCAGGCCGAGAGCATCCACCGCGTCAGCGGCGAGGCAGACCCGTCGACCGCGTCGACCTGCGCCTTGTACGGACCGCTGCCGGACGTCTTCGCGAGGTTGTCTGCGGCAATGCCGCCCCATTCGGTGGCTATCCCGCCCGGCTCGATGACGACGACGTCGATGCCGAACGGCGCGAGCTCCAACCGCAGGCAGTCGCTGAGTGCTTCGAGCGCGAACTTCGTGCCGTGGGACCACCCGCCGAGCGGGGTGTAGATCTTGCCGCCCATGGAGGTGATGTTCACGATCGTTCCCGACGTCTGCGCGCGCATCTGCGGCAGGACGAGCTGGACCAGGTTCATCGCACCGAACACGTTCACCTCGAACTGACGGCGACCTTCGTCGATATCGACGTCTTCGATGGCGCCGTACGAGCCGTAGCCGGCGTTGTTGACCAGCACGTCGATTCGGCCGGCCTCGGCGAGGATCGCCGCCACGCCCTCTTTCATCGAGTGCTCGCCGGTCACGTCCATCGCCAGGTCAGCCGCCGACGATCTGCTGCAGCACCTGCCACCGACCGCCACGACATTACGGGTTCTTGAAGACGCCGTGTCCTCCCACGCGGCGCCATCGGCAGTACAGCTCACCGTCGACCGTGACCAGCTCGAAGGTCGCCCTTCCGTCCGGGCTCGCGAAGGACCACGTCATTTCAAGAATGCCAGGAGCCGATCGCACTGATTTCACACGCAGGGCCGCGGGCCAGGGGGTAGTCGGGTCGGCGGCGTAGGCATCGCAGGCGGGGCCGAACTTGTCTTTGATGACCGCCTTGAAGGTCGCGGCATGCTCACGTTTCAGTCGCCGGTAGTCGCCATCGAACGCCGGCGTCGTCTCGAACTTCACTCGAACTCGGGATCACGCAGATTGTCGAGGTAGTCAAGAAAGTCGTCGGTGGTTTCGTGCCGGGAGACGGCACCGGCAGCTACGTGTTCGTCGACCTCAAGTTCGCGCTTCTGCCAGCGAGCTGTCCAGAACCAGCGCTGGTCAGCGGGCACCGGCAGGGCAGCGCGCAGTTCGATCACGCCGTCGTCTCGCTCGGTCATCTCCAACTGAGCGCCCGGTTCATCCAGGTGCAGGCGTCGACGCACGTCAGCGGGCAAGGCGATCGTGCCGCGACCCTGAACGCCGAGGTAGCGGGGCTCGGTCCGTGCAACCATGCAGCCGAGTTTACTGCCGTCCTACAGCAAAGCTGTAATGCAGCATGACGACCATTCGTCGACGTCCGGGCTGGGGTGCGCTGAGCGAACGCGTGCGTGCGGGCCTCGACTGGGGTGCTCAGCCGCGGGCCAGCGACAGCTTCGGCACGCTCGGCCAGGGCAGCGCGGCGTCGGCGGTCAGCTGGGCGTCGAGCCGCTGCGCGACCGGCTCCGGGAACGGCCCGACCCGGCGGCCGGCGACCTCGACGTGCACTCCGACGCTCTCGAAGGTGCCGGCGAGTTCGTCGCGGTTCTCGTTGACGAGGTAGATCATCATCTGAACCGCCTTGGCGGTGCGCGCGATCAGCCGCGCGTGGGAAGCGAGAGTGTCGCCCAGGTGCACCTCGCGCAGGTAGCGCACGTGGTGCTCGACGTCGAAGATCATGGCCGTGCCGGCGACGGCGTCCTGTGGGCCCAGGCCGAATCGGCCCAGGTAGGCCCACCCGTCGTCGTTGTAGATCTGCATGTAAGCGGCGATGTTCATGTGGCCGTTCTCGTCGACGTAGCGCCGCGGCACCACGGTCCGCCCCGCACATGGCAGCACAGCCACCTGGGACATGCTCGGCAATGTCGTCATCCGGCCTCCTTTCACGGCGTGCCTACTCACGTGCGCCGCTTGTCCGACGCCGCTACTTCAGACGGTTGCCATCATCCCGACTCGGTCTCTAACAGGGACTCGATTCGGCGTCGAAGTTCGCGGGCGTGTGTCGAGACGACACCCCAGACGAGTTCGTAATCGACGGCGTCGTAGTCGTGAGCAAGTCGGCGGCGCATGCCGATCGCGCGCCGCCAGGCAGAATCGGGACGATGCTCCGTCAGGAAGTCGTCGGGCAGCCGCCGAACCGCCTCACCCAACTTCAGGACCAGGGAGTCGGCGGCCAGCTTCGGGACGTGCAGCTCCGGGTCGGAGTCGTACCAGTCGCGCCCCCGCGCAGCCAGTAGCTCGGCACGACGGCACAGCGCCGCCACGTCACGGAGGCGGTCCGCGGTACCCCTGCCATACCGTTCGTCGAGCGCGCTCACAGCGGAACCGCACTGCGGACGATCTCGTGATCGATCCGGAGTGATCGCGAGGTCACGATGTCCACACCGACCCCCACGATCTCCTCGACCTGCGCGGCGCCATCGATGAGGTCGAGCACGTCAAAGTCCGGGCCCACGTCGACCAGCAGATCGAGATCGCTCCCGGGCTCATCGCTACCCCGGCTCACCGACCCGAAGACCCGCGCCCCCGTCATGCCGTACCGCGCGAGCGTCGCGACGATCTCGTCCCGATGCGCGGCCACCGCCTCGCTCGGGCGCGGCCTCAGGCAGACGCGCAGCCGGGCGATCATGGCCGGTGATGCGCGGCGCCGACCAGCTTCGTAGGCCGCGATATTCGGTTGCGCCACCCCGCTGCGCGCGGCCAGCTGCGCCTGCGACAGGCCTGCGGCCTCACGCAACTCCAGGACCTGGTTCACGCACTGACCATATCGCGTGATATGGGCTGAGACGGCATGACGGGGCTGACCTCCGCGGGAGTCACCGATTTCACGGGAAGCCTGCGAGGGCCGACGTCGGATTCCCCTTGGGCGCTCAAGCTGCACGTCAGCTGACCGACCGGATTGGTCAACCTAGTCTGACGCCATCGAAGAAACTGGCCAGATTCAGGAGGCCGAAATTCGGCTATTCGCCGGCCGGTGCGCCTCGGGTTCGCCGGCGGGCACGTCACCTCGTGACAGCCTGGGCGCGGCCGCGGGCGCCGTCGCGAGCTCGTCGGCGTTCACGCGCTTCAGCATCCCACCCTCGTCTCGCCGTGATCCACAGTGACAACGAATGGTGAGCAGATTCGGAATCCCGGACTAACCGGATCGCTGGCTCGGGCCTGACGTTCAACTCGGGGGCGGGGGGAGATCCTCAGGGTGAGTGATGTCGATTTCGCGGATGCGGTCTGTGAAGTCTTTGCGGTTGTTCGTGATGAACCGGGCTGCGCCAACGCTGACCGCCGTGGCGAGATGCACGGCATCCGCGGCGCGCAGACCGTAGGCGGCGGCGAGACCCACCGATACCCGGGCGGTCGCCTCGTCGCACGGATGCAGGTCCAGACGGGACAACAGGAGAATCAATTCGTCGACTTCGCGGGCACGTCCAAGCCTGGTCGGTTTCGCGAGCAGTTCAGGCAGGAGCAGCGTGGAGCCCACTCCACGCGCCCGGTCCAGGTGCGCGCGAACCGGGATCCCCAGCGGATGGTCGGCGGTGGCGGCGTAGATCAGGACGTCGCTGTCGTAGGCATCCATCAGCGTGCTTCGCGCGAGGCCCGAACCTCCTTGACCAGATCATCTGCCGACTCTCGGGACAACCCGCCGCCGCGCCCCAGAGGCTGTTCGCGCAGCATCTCGATGCGTTCCCTCAGCTCATCGGCGGCAGCGAAGAGATGGTCTCCGCGAGGGGATCGCACGCGTTCGGGGCGAGCGATGATGGCTGCCAGTCGACCGTGGCGAGTCACGACGACGTCTTCTCCCGCCTCGACGCGGTCCAGCACAGCGGCTAGGTTGGCCCGCACCTCGCTCATCGTCATAGCCATGCGTTCAGTGTACGTCGATGTACAACCTCGGGCCAAAGGGGCAATGCACTAGCGGGTCGCTAGGTTGACCAACCAGCCTGGTCAACATAGTCTCACTTCATGGGAGAAACCGTCCGCGTTCAGGAGGCCAAGACCCACCTGTCTGCTTTGCTCGCCAGGGTCGAGGCAGGTGAGGAAATCACGGTCGCGCGGGGCGACACTCCGATCGCTCGCATCGTGCCGCTGCGCCCCGCAGGAGAACGCGAGCTGGGTTTCGTGCCGTACTCGGTGCCTGAGGAGTTCTTCGCGCCGCTGGACGAGGACGAGCTGGCGACATGGGAAGCGTGACCCGCCACCTGCTGGACACACACGCCCTGCTCTGGGCTCTGACCCAGCCGGTACGCCTCGGCGACGAGGCGAGAAGAGTCATCTCCGACCGCTCCAGCGCGCTCGTCGTGTCGGCCGCGTCGGCGTGGGAGATCGCTGTGAAGCATCGGCTCGGCAAGCTGCCGCAGGCCGACGTGCTGCTGGGCTCCTACGACCGCCACCTCGAGCGACTCGGCACACAGACTCTGCCCATCACGGACCGACACGCCCTGCTCGCCGGCGGGCTGGATTGGACCCATCGCGACCCCTTCGACCGCATACTCGCCGCGCAGGCGATGACCGAAGGGCTCATCCTCATCACCCGCGACGAGGCGTTCACCACGATTCGCGGGGTCAGCACTCTGTGGTGAATGTGCGGCCGGTGCGGGGCGCGGGGGTGCGCGGTTCGACGAGACTCACTGGCTCATGCAGCGCTGTGCGTACATGCAGACGCGCGTCAGTGCCTTACAAGACGAAACCCCCTCGACCAGATTCGTCGCGCGGTTTGAACCTTCCGTGTGGTCTATCCGATGAGAACAGCCATAGGAGTCTGGGGCCCAAGGGGTCAAGCGGTCCGG
>JBDIAM010000199.1:0-6512 GCA_039812445.1 Piscicoccus intestinalis
GCGTTCACGCTGCTCGCGGTGCACGCCGACGAGCCCGACAAGGTGGTCGCCTCGCGCCGCAACTCCCCGCTGGTCATCGGCATGGGCGAGGGCGAGAACTTTCTCGGCTCCGACGTCGCCGCGTTCATCGGGCACACCCGCCATGCGGTGGAGATGGGCCAGGACCAGGTCGTCACGATCACGCCGGAGTCGGTGCAGGTCATCGGCTTCGACGGCACGCCCGCGGAGGGCAAGCCGTTCGAGGTGACGTGGGACGCCGCGGCGGCCGAGAAGGGCGGCTACCCGACGTTCATGGAGAAGGAGATCCACGAGCAGCCGCACGCGGTCGCCGACACGCTGCTGGGCCGCACCGACGCCGAGGGCAAGCTGACGCTCGACGAGGTGCGCATCAGCGAGGAGGATCTGCGCACCATCGACCGCATCGTCATCGTCGCCTGCGGCACCGCCGCCTACGCCGGCATGGTCGCCCAGTACGCCATCGAGCACTGGGCCCGGATCCAGTGCGAGGTCGAGCTGGCGCACGAGTTCCGCTACCGCGACCCGGTGCTCACCCCGAGCACCCTCATCGTCTCGATCAGCCAGTCGGGCGAGACGATGGACACCCTCATGGCCGTCAAGCACGCCCGGGCGATGGGCGCCAAGACCGTGAGCATCTGCAACACGCACGGCGCGACGATCCCGCGGGAGTCCGACGCCGTGCTGTACACGCACGCCGGCCCGGAGATCGCGGTCGCCTCGACGAAGGCGTTCCTCGCGCAGATCACCGCGTGCTACATCCTCGGCCTCTACCTCGCCCAGCTGCACGGCGGCTCGGAGGCCCGCAACGCCGCCGAGGTCATGCGGCAGCTGCAGGAGATCCCGGAGAAGATCACCGATGTGCTGAGCCGGATGGAGCGGGTGCGCGAGATCGCCCGGTTCATGGCCGACACCCGCTCGGTGCTCTTCCTCGGCCGGCACGTCGGCTACCCGGTGGCGATGGAGGGCGCGCTCAAGCTCAAGGAACTCGCCTACATCCACGCCGAGGGGTTCGCGGCCGGTGAGCTCAAGCACGGGCCGATCGCGCTCATCGAGCCCGGGCAGCCCGTGTTCATCGTCGTGCCGAGCCCGGAGAGCCCGCACAACCTGCACGACAAGGTGGTCTCCAACATCCAGGAGATCCGGGCCCGCGGCGCGCGCACGCTCGTCATCGCCGAGGACGGCGACGAGGCGGTCGTGCCGTTCGCCGACGAGGTCATCTCCGTGCCGCAGGCGTGGTGGATGCTCGACCCGCTGCTGACCGTCGTGCCGATGCAGGTGTTCGCCTGCGAGCTCGCGACGGCCAAGGGGCTCGACGTCGACCAGCCGCGTAACCTGGCCAAGTCCGTCACCGTCGAGTGACGCGGGCGCCGTCTCCGCCCGGCGACGACGGGTCGGAGACGGTCGGAGACGGTCGGAGACGGTCGGATGGCGGTCGGGCAACGGCAGGGAGGCAGGCGTGTCGGCGTGATCGTCGGGGTAGGCATCGACGTGTGCGACATCGGGCGGTTCGAGCGCGTCCTGGCGCGCACGCCGGCGCTGCGCACCCGACTGTTCACGCCGGCCGAACGCGACCTGCCGATCGCCTCGCTCGCGGCCCGCTTCGCCGCGAAGGAGGCGCTGGCCAAGGCGATCGGCGCCAGCCCCGGGCTGCGCTGGACCGACGCGCAGATCGACCGGGGCGCCCACGGCGCGCCGTCGTTGCGGGTCAGCGGCACCGTCGCGGCGCGCGCCGCCGAACTGGGCGTGACCGCCTGGCACGTCTCGTTGACCCACGACGGCGGGCTGGCCAGCGCCGTCGTCATCGCCGAGCGGCTGCCGGCGTCGGCGTCCGGCTAGCCGGGTAGGCACACCCGGCAGCATCGGCGACGCCCGCGGGCAGCCGTTACCAGCCGCTGACAGCTGCGAACACCGAGACGGCGACCCGCGGCGGTTGCCGGGAGGAAGGAGAGCACCGTGCCCATCAACGCGTGGTCGATCGAGGACGTGCGGTCCGCGGAGGCCGCCACGATGGCGACACTGCCCGACGGCGAGCTGATGCAGCGGGCCGCCCGCGGGCTGGCTCACGTCGTTGCGGCCCGGCTGCGTGACATCGACGCGCCGCGGGTCGTGGTGCTCGCGGGCCCCGGTGGCAACGGCGGTGACGCGCTGTTCGCCGCCGCCTTCCTCGCCGACGGGTCCGTGTCGGTCGCCGACGCCGACGACGCTGCCGATGCGGACGGGACCGTCTCCGTGGCGGCGGTGCTGCTCACGTCGGGCTCGCACCCGCCGGCGCTGGCGGCGGCGCGGGAGTCGGGCGTGGTGCTGCACGAGGCCCTCGGCGACTCGGGCGAGGAGGCGGTGCAGCGGGCCCTCGCGGTGATCGCCGAGGCCGACGTCGTCGTCGACGGCATCACGGGGATCGGCGGGCGGCCCGGCCTGGCCGAGGGATTCCCGGTGGCGTGGCGCCTCGTGCAGGCGATCCCCGACGACGCCTACGTCATGGCCGTCGACCTGCCCAGCGGCACCGACCCCGCGGGTGAGCGGACCGTCTCCGACTGCGTGTTCGCCGACGAGACCGTGACGTTCGGGGTCTGCAAGCCGGTGCACGTGCTGGCCGGTGGCCCGGCGTGCGGGCTGCTCACGGTCGTCGACATCGGTCTGGACGATCCGGGGGAGCCGGTCGCGGTGCGGCTCGAGCACGACGATGTCGCCGATGTGTGGCCGGTGCCCGGCCCCGCCGACGACAAGTACACCCGCGGCGTGCTCGGCATCGTCGCCGGCGGCGACCGCTACACCGGCGCCGCCGTGCTGTCGGTGACGGCCGCGGTGAGCGCCGGGGCGGGCATGGTCCGCTACGTCGGGCCGTCGGCTGCAACAGATCTCGTGCGCGCGAGCGTGCCGGAGGCGGTGCACGGCGTCGGGCGCGTGCAGGCCTGGCTCGTCGGCTCGGGCCTGGAGGCCATCGAGGACGGCGCCCAGGGGGAGGAGCAGCGCGCGCAGCTCGACGCGGCGCGGGCGGCTCTCGATTCGACCGAGCCGTGCGTCGTCGACGCCGGGGGCCTCGACCTGCTCGACGGTCCGCGCCCGCACGCCGGTGCCCGCACGCTGCTCACCCCGCACGCCGGTGAACTGGCTCGGCTGCTGAGCCGCCTCGAGGGCGTCGACGTCGACGCGGAGGCGGTGCGCGCGGCCCCGGTCGAGCACGCCCGGCGGGCGGCGACGGCGCTGCACGCGACGGTGCTGCTCAAGGGCTCGACGACGTACGTCGTGCCGCCGGTCGACGCGCTGCCGGTGTACGCCCAGGCCGACGGTCCCGCGTGGCTCGGCACCGCGGGCAGCGGCGACGTGCTCGCCGGGCTGGCGGGCACGCTCCTGGCCGGTGGCCTCGACCCGCTGCGGGCGGGGGCGCTCGCCGCGCTCGTGCACGGCCTGGCCGGCCACGAGGCGAACCCGGGCGGACCGGTGCGGGCGCTGGACGTGGCGCACGCCATACCGCGGGTGGTCGCCCACACCCTGCGCCGCGCGCAGCGCTGAGGGAGGCTGAGAGCGATGACCAGCACCGATACCCTCTCTCCCGCGCGGCTAGTCGTCGACCTTACGGCGATCCGCGACAACGTGGCCGCGTTGGCCCGCACCGCCTCCACAGCCCGGCTGCTCGCCGTCGTCAAGGGCGACGCGTACGGCCACGGGCTGGTGCCGGCGGCGCGGGCGGCCCTCGCGGGTGGCGCGACGTGGCTGGGCACCGCGCAGCTCGCGGAGTCGCTGGCGCTGCGCGCGGCCGGCATCGACGTCCCGGTCATCTCCTGGCTGCACGGTCCGGGCGCGGACTTCGCCCGGGCGCTGGAGGCCGACGTCGACCTCGGGGTGTCGGCGCCGTGGGCGCTGGCCGAGATCGAGGCGGCGGCGGTTGCGACGGGGCGCGTGGCCCGGCTCCACGTGAAGATCGACACGGGACTGGGGCGCAACGGCGCGTTCGGGCCCTCGCCCGACGGGACGCTGGGCGCCGACGCGCGCTCGCTCCTGGAGGCCGCCGCCGACGCCGAGCAGCGTGGCACCGTGCGGGTCGTCGGGCTCATGAGCCACTTCGTGGAGTCGGACGCTCCGGGGTCGCCGACGATCCGGGCGCAGCAGGACGTCTTCGAGCGGGCCGATGAGTTCGCGAGCGGCCTCGGCCTGGCGCCGCAGGTGCGGCACATGGCGAACTCGGCGGCGACGCTGACGGTGCCGGACAGCCACTACGACCTCGTGCGACCCGGGCTCGCGATCTACGGGCTGTCGCCGGTGCCGCAGGTCGCCGGGCCGGCGGAGTACGGGCTGCGGCCGGCGATGACGTTCGTCGCCGACGTCGCCAACGTCAAGTCCGTGCCCGCAGGTCAGGGCGTCAGCTACGGGCACACGTACGTGACGCCGGGGGCCACGCGGCTCGCGCTGCTGCCGGTGGGCTACGCCGACGGGGTGCCGCGGCACGCGTCGGGCTCCGGGCCGGTGCTCGTCGGGGGGCTGCGCACGCGGCTCGCGGGCCGGGTGTGCATGGACCAGGTCGTCGTCGACATCGGCCCGCCCGGCGAGGGCGCCGCGACCGTCGAGTGCGGCGACGAGGCCGTGCTCTTCGGAGACGGGTCGAACGGCGGCCCGACCGCGCAGGACTGGGCGGACGCGGCCGGCACGATCTCCTACGAGATCGTCACCCGGATGAGCGGGAGGCTCCCGCGGGTCTACCTCGGGGCCGATGAGGTGGGCATGACGGGAATGACCGATTCTGCGGGCCGGGCGGCGGCCGGGGTAGACGCCGGGTCGGACGCCGGGGCGGCGGCCGGGGCGGACCGATGAGCGGCGAGTTTCCCGAGCCCAAGGGGGTGCCCAAGCTGCCGGGCACGCCGGCCGAGGGGCCCAAGGGTCTCGGTCTCGGCATCGCGTTCGGCATCGCGGCGGCCGGGGTGACGGCCGCGGCCGGGTACGCCGCGGACCGTCTCACCCGCGACCGCAGGCTCGCGCTCGCCCTCGACGAGACGACCCAGGACCCCTTCCACGAGGATCCCGACGAGGTGCACACCGTGCTGGCCTCGGACGGGGTGGCGCTGCACGTCGAGGTCGACCACCCACGGGCGCAGCAGAGTTCGCCGGAGCAGGAGAGTCCGCGGGAGCACGGCCGGGCGGGTGTCGACGCCGCGGCGCGTCCGACGATCGTGCTGTGCCACGGGTACTGCCTGTCGCTGCGGTCCTGGGTGTTCCAGCGGCGGATGCTGCGTGAGGCCGGGTATCGGGTGGTGCTGTGGGACCACCGGGGGCACGGCCGGTCGGGCACCGGCGACCCCGACTCCTACGACGTCGACCTGCTCGGCGACGACCTCGCGCGCGTCATCGAGGAGGTCGCGCCGCAGGGTCCGCTCGTGCTCGTCGGGCACTCGATGGGCGGCATGACGATCATGGGGCTCGCGCTGGACCGCCCGGACCTCGTTCAGCAGCGGGTCGTCGGGGTGGCGTTCGTCGCGACGAGCCCGGGCAACCTCGCGGGCACGAGCTACGGCATGGGGGCGCTCGGCAAGGTCGTGCATCGCATCGCCGCGCCGACGGCGGGCCTGCTCGCGCGCCGGCAGGGGTTCGTCGACGGCACGATCAAGGTGGGGCGCGACGTCGTCGACCTGCTCGTCGACTGGGGCTCGTTCGGGTCGCCGGTGCCGATGAGCGTGGCGCAGCTGACCACCGACATGATCTTCGGCACCCGCATGGACGTCATCTCGGCGTTCATGCCGCGCTTCGACGAGATGGACAAGCGGGAGGCGCTGGCGCGCTTCGACGGCATCGAGGCCCTCGTCATGAGCGGCATGCAGGACCGGTTGACGCCGCCGGAGCACAGCGAGGAGATCGTGCGAAACCTGCCGGGCGCCGAGCACATCGTCGTCGCCGATGCCGGGCACGTCATCATGCTCGAGCACCCCGACCTGCTCAACGAGCAGCTGGTGGCGCTCGCCGAGCGGGCGGCGCGGGCGGGGGCGGTGATCGGCCGTGCCGCTGGAGCCGGTGGAGCCGGTGGAGCCGAAGGAGCGGGTGGCGCCGGTGGGGCCGCTGGTCGGCGTCGGCCGCGGACCTCGGTGCGGCGCACCGTGACCGACCTCTCCTCGGCGCGGCGGGCCCGGCAGGCGAGCGCGCGCCGGGCGGGCCGGCGCGAGGCGGGGGACGGGCGGAGCGCGGAAACGGGCAAGGACTCGAGGAAGGACGCGAGGAAGGGCTCCCGGAAAAGCTCGAGGAAGGACGTCAGTGGTTGAGGCCAGGGACGGGCAGGTCAGGGACGGGCAGACCGGGGACGGGCGGTGGCGGGAGCTGCCGACGCCGGAGGCGACCGCGGCGCTGGGTGAGGACCTCGCGGCGCGGCTGCGCGCCGGCGACGTCGTGCTCCTGTCCGGTGAACTGGGCGCGGGCAAGACGACGCTGACGCAGGGGCTCGGCGCGGGCCTGGGCGTGCGCGGGCCGATCACGTCGCCGACGTTCGTCATCGCCCGGGTGCATCCCTCGCT
>JBDIAM010000200.1:0-6500 GCA_039812445.1 Piscicoccus intestinalis
AACACGGGCCAGAGCAGCCCCAGACCGGAACGGACCGGGCTGAAACGGGCCGGACCGGAACGGGGGCAGATCAGACCGGACCGGGCCGGACCAAACACCAACGGGCCCGCCCCCAGCGGGGACGGGCCCGAACGGACGACGCGGCTGCGGTCACGGCTCGACGGTCACCTTGATCGCCTCGCCCTTGGCGACGATGTCGAACGCGTCGAGCACGTTCTCCAGGGCGATGTGCTTGGTGATGAGGTCCTTGACCGGCACCTGGCCGGTGGAGATGTACTCCAGCGCCCGCTTGTTGTGCGTCGGCGAGGAGCCGTTGGCGCCGTGGATGTGCAGCTGGCGGTAGTGCACGAGGTTGGAGTCGCAGCGGATGTACGGGTCGGTCTTGGGCAGGCCGCCGAAGAACGAGATCCGGCCGTTGCGGGCGGCCATCGAGATCGCCTGCTCCTGGGTGACATTGGCCGGGGTCGCGGTGATGACGACGTCGGCGCCGCGGCCGCCGGTGAGCTCGAGCACCTTGGCGACGACGTCCTCGTCCGCGGAGTTGACGACGTGATCGGGCTGCACCGCGTCGGCGGACATCGCCAGCCGCTCGTCGTTGATGTCGACGAGCACGACCGTGCCGACCTTGTGCACGCCGCGGGCGATCCGGATGTGCATGCAGCCGATCGGGCCGGCGCCGAAGACGACGAGGAAGTCGCCCTCCTCGATGCCCAGCTGCTCCTGGGCGTTGATCGCGCAGGCGAACGGCTCGGCGGCCGACGCCTCGTCGTAGCCGACGTTCTCGGGGATGCGGTTGAGACCGTCGACCTTGAGCACCTGCTCGGGCACGATCATGTACTCGGCGAAGCCACCGTCGTACTGGTAGCCGACCGAGGTCTGGTTCTGGCAGACCTCCATCCAGCCCTTGTTGCACTCGTAGCAGTCACCGCACGGCACCGCCGCGATGCACTGCACCCGGTCGCCGACCTGGAAGCCGCCGAGCGCGTCGGCACCGACCTCGACGACCTCGCCCGCCACCTCGTGGCCCATGACCGTCGTTCCGGTGATGTTGACGTGCCCGTTCTTCTTGATCTTCACGTCGGTGCCGCAGGTCGAGCAGTTCTTGACCTTGATCTTGACCTCGTTCGGTCCGCACTCCGGCTCCGGCACGTCCTCGACCCGGACGTCCTCGGGAGCGTAGAAACGCAGTGCCTTCATCGTTCTCTCCTGGCCTGCCACGTCGTCGTGGCTCATTGGAAGCTTCTGGATGTTGGATCAGGTCCGCCCTGGCCCGCTTCTGAACGAAATTGACTGTAGCGGACCTCTTGACTCGGGCACAACCGGGCAGATATAAAAATAGACACACAGCGCGAAGCGGTCCACAGCTACTTCGAGGTGAGTCAACGCAGACTCGCGGCCTCCGCGGATCAGCACAGTACTAGCAGCCACCCGCGGTACGGGTTCGGCGAAAGGATCGACAATGGCGACGGTCACCACCTCACAGCGCCCCAGCGCGCGGGTGAGGGTGCAGAAGTTCGGCACCTTCCTGTCGAACATGATCATGCCCAACATCCCGGCGCTCATCGCCTGGGGTCTGTTGACGGCGTTCTTCATCGACGTGGGCTGGACGCCCAACGCCGACCTGGCGACGATGGTCGCCCCCACCATCCACTACCTGTTGCCCCTGCTGATCGCCGCCACCGGCGGGCGCATGGTGCACGGTGACCGCGGCGGCGTGGTCGCCGCGTTCGCCACGATGGGCGCGATCGCCGGCTCCGACCTGCTCATCGAGAACTTCAACGCGACGCTGCCCGAGGGCACCGCGCCCCTGGGCCAGGTGCACATGTTCATCGGCGCGATGATCCTGGGCCCGCTGTCGGCCTGGGTCATGAAGAAGCTCGACCAGTCGTGGGAGGGCAAGATCCGGGCGGGCTTCGAGATGCTCGTCAACATGTTCTCGGCCGGCATCACGGCCTTCTTCATGGGCATCTTCGGCTTCTTCGTCATCGCCCGCCTCGTCAACGCGATCATGGATCTCGCGGGCGCGGCCGTGAACTGGCTCATCGCCACCGGCTTCCTGCCGCTGGTGAGCATCCTCATCGAGCCCGCCAAGGTGTTCTTCCTCAACAACGCCATCAACCACGGCGTGCTCACCCCGCTCGGCATCTTCCAGGCCGCCGAGCAGGGCAAGTCGATCATGTTCCTGCTTGAGGCCAACCCCGGCCCGGGTCTGGGCCTGCTGCTGGCCTACGCCGTCTTCGGCACCGGCATGGCGCGCGCCTCGGCCCCCGGCGCGGCGATCATCCACTTCCTCGGCGGCATCCACGAGATCTACTTCCCGTACGTGCTCATGAAGCCCAAGCTCATGCTCGCGACGATCCCCGGCGGCATGACCGGCGTGTTCATCAACATGATCTTCGACTCCGGCCTGCGAGCCCCGGCCGCGCCCGGCTCGATCATCGCGATCTACGCCCAGGCGGCCACCGACTCCTACGTCGGCATCACGCTGTCGTGGATCGGCGCCGCGGCGGTCACCTTCGCCGTCGCCGCCCTGCTGCTCAAGACCGACAAGAACAAGGACGAGGGCGACCTCGCCGCCGCCACCGCCAACATGGAGGCGATGAAGGGCAAGAAGTCGTCGGTCTCCGGCGCGCTCGTCGGCGCGGGAGCCGGTGCGGGCGCCGGAGCCGGTGCCGTCGCCGGAGCCGGTGCGGGCGCCCCGACCGGGCCGGTGCACAACGTCGTCTTCGCGTGCGACGCGGGCATGGGTTCCTCCGCGATGGGAGCCTCGGTGCTGCGCAAGAAGATCCAGCAGGCCGGGCACAGCGACGTCAAGGTCGTCAACAAGGCGATCTCCAACCTCACCGACGAGTTCGACATCGTCGTCTCCCACCAGGACCTCACCGACCGCGCCAAGCAGAAGACCGGCTCGGCCTACCACGTCTCGGTGGACAACTTCATGGCCAGCCCGCGCTACGACGAGATCGTCGAGCTGATCAACACGACCAACGCGCCCGACGCCGGCACGCCGGCGGCCGCTCCGGCGACCACGGCGACCACGTCGGACAGCACGGCGGCCCCGGCGGCCCCGGCCGGCGCGGCGGCGCAGGGGTCCTCGGACGACGAGGCGCCGGAGCACGACGTGCTCGCGGTCGAGTCGATCGTGCTCGAGGGCACCGCCCGCTCCCGCGACGACGCCATCCGTGAGGCCGGCAACCTGCTGGTCGCTGCGGGTGCGGTGGAGCCGGCGTACGTCGACTCGATGCTCGAGCGGGAGGCCTCGGTCTCCACGCACATGGGCAAGGGCCTGGCGATCCCGCACGGCACGAACGAGGCCAAGGGCACCATCAAGCGCACCGCGATCTCGTTCGTGCGCTACCCCGAGGGGATCGACTGGAAGGGCAAGAACGCCGAGTTCGTCATCGGCATCGCCGGCCAGGGCAACGACCACCTGCAGCTGCTGTCGAAGATCGCGACGATCTTCACCAGCCGCGACGAGGTCGAGCGCCTGCGCTCCTGCGCCACCCCGGAGGAGGTTCGCGACACGCTGAACCGCGTGGCGGACTGACGCAGACGCGGTGTGGGGGCGCCGCCTATCCCGCCCCCGCACCAGCACCCGGCCCCGGCTCACCCTCGTGAGCCGGGGCCGGCTCATGCGTCTGGAATGCTTAGAAGTCATAGAACGGCTGCAACGTAGTCATTGGACGCATCGGTCAAGCCTGACGATCATGGAGTCATGAGCTTCTTCCGCACGGTTCTCAACAGGATCTCGGCCACCGACGACGACCGCGCTCTGGCTCGCGACATCGCCGCCTACCCGGTCGCCGCCAGCAGCGCCTCCGTCGTGCTGCCCCGGGGCACCGCCGTCTACCTGGACGCTCCGCACGCCGCGGAGCTTCGCGAGGCCACCGAGGCCGTTCGCCCCGTGCTGCCGCACGTGCGCGTGCGCCTCGGCTGACGCCTGACACCGAGGGCAAGTACCGACGCCCGCGCGTCGATCAGCCCCAGCAGTTACGGATCCCGTAGGGCACGTCGCGCGACACGATCCCGGGCGCCGGCGCATCGGTGACGAGTTCGGTGCCGGTGTCGAGGTAGCCGGTGGGCGCGGCGGCCTCGCCTCGGGCCGCCCGGGCCACCGAGCGCACGCCCTCGCGGGCCATGTTCTCCGGGAACTGCATGGCGGTCGCGTCGATGTCGCCGGGGCGCACGGCAGCACGCATCGCCTCGCACCCACCGTCGATCGAGACGACCACCATCCGCGACAGGTCGGCACCCGCCTCCTTGAGGGCGTCGACCGCCCCGAGCCCGGCCTGCTCGTTGACCGTGTAGACGATGGTGATGTCACCGTGCTGCGCGAGGATCGAGGCCATCTGTTCCTTGCCGAGATCGCGGTTGCCCTCGCTGTCGCTGCTCGCGACGAGCTGCGGGGAGTCGGCCCGCAGCCCCATGCCCTCGAGGAACCCGTCGCGGCGCTGCTCCCCCGAGCCGATGCCCGGGGCGAGGTTGAGCATCGCGACCCGCGGCTCCAGGCCCAGCTCCCGGGCCTTGGCGGCCGCGTACGCCCCGACGATCCGCCCCGCCTCGTGGTTGTCCGTGGCGTAGAACGCGTCGACCGCCGACCCCGGCTCCACCGGGGTGTCGAGCGCGATGACGATGACGCCGGCCCGGCGCGCCTCCTCGATCGTCGCGGTGAGCGCCGTGGAGTCGGTGGGCGCGACGAGGATCCCGCGCGCGCCGCGGGCGACCATGTCGCGGATCGCCTCCCGCTGGCTGTCGACGTCGATGTCGCTGCGCCCGGTGGCGGTCAGCAGGTCGACGTTCTCCCGGCCCGCCTCGTTCTGCGCGCTCTCCTTCATCGTCACCCAGTACGGGTTGACCTCCTGCTTGGTGATGAGCCCGACGGTCACCGGTTCGGCCCCCCCGGCGCACGCGCCCAGCGTCAGCACGACACCGAGCGCCGCGAGCGCCGCACCCACCCGCTGCCCCCGGCGCGTCGCCCGTCTCGCGGTCACCGCGCGCTCCTTTCCTCGTCGCCCTCCGTCGGCGCGTCGACGCCGGGACGGGCGTGCGTCAGATCGAACAGGGCGTAACAGCCGACGAGCGCCAGGCAGATCCCGGGAACGACATATCCCAGCGCCGGGCTCGAGACGTCCATCACGGCAGCATGAACCATCGGCACGATCGCGCCGCCGAGGATCGCCATGACGAGGCCGGCCGCGCCGAATTTCGCGTCGTCCCCGAGTCCCTGGAGCGCGACCCCGTAGATCGTCGGGAACATCAGCGACAGCGCGGCGGAGATGGCGACGACGGCCACGAGCCCGACGATGTTGAGCGAGAACATCGCGACGAGGCAGCAGGCCACCCCGAAGACCGCCATCACGAGCAGCAGGAACGTCGGCTTGATGATGCCGAGCAGGTAGGTCATGACGAATCGAGAGATGAGGAAGATGATGAGGCTGGCCTGCAGCCACCAGCCCGCCTCCGCAGGGGTCGTGCCGACGACGTCCTGCGCGTAGATGATCGTGAAGGTCCACACACAGGTCTGTGCGGCGACGTTGAAGAACTGGGCCAGCACGCCGTATCGGTAGTGCCGGTTGGCCCACAGCCGCGCGGCGGTGCCCCCGCCGCCCTCGGTCGGGTCGAGCGCCTCCGGCGCGGCCGGCAGGTCGAAGCGCCGGAAGGCGATGAGCAGCCAGATGAGCACGAGCACCGCGGCGATGCCGAGGTACGGCGTGAGCACGAGAGCGAGATCGGCCTCCTGGCTGGCGCGCAGCTGCTCGGGGCTCATGATCGCCTTGCTGGCCTCCGGGGTGAGTGCCGGCAGGATGAGCACGGCGCCCATGAGCACACCGATGTTCGCCCCGATCGGGTTGAACGCCTGCGCGAGGTTGAGCCGCTGGGTGGCGCTGCCCTCGCGTCCCATCGCGATGACGAACGGGTTGGCCGAGGTCTCCAGGATCGACAGGCCCGCGGCGAGCACGAACAGCGCGAGTAGGAACATCTCGTAGACGAGCACCGAACTGGCCGGCCAGAACAGCACTCCCCCGATCGCCGCGAGCCCGAGCCCGGCGAGCACGCCGGCCTTGTAGCCGAACCGGCTGTTGATGAACGCGGCCGGGAGCGCGAGCAGGAAGTACGCCCCGTAGTAGGCGAACTGCACGAGTGAGGACTGGAAGTTCGACATGTCGAAGATGCCGCGGAAGACGCCGACGAGAATGTCGGTGAGGTTCGCCGCGGCGCCCCAGGCCGCGAAGCACAGGATGAGCAGCACGAACGGCATGCGCAGGTGCGGGGCCACCAACGGGGGCCTGCCGCGCTCGGCGGAACGGCTCGGGACCGACACTCCACCACCTCCTGTCGTGAGCGCGGGGGCGGACTGTGTGACGGAGGCTAACCGCGGCCTCCGACAAACCGGTCCTTCGTCGCAGGAGGGCGCCAACTCGGACAAACCTCCACCCACCCAGATGTCTTGGGCGTCCGGATCGCGCCCTCCGGGGCGGGGCGCCCACGGTGCGACACTG
>JBDIAM010000201.1:0-6488 GCA_039812445.1 Piscicoccus intestinalis
ACACGCAGTTCCGAGCGACGTTCGGGCGCCGAGGGTGCTCGTCGCGGCGTCGTTCGTCAGCAGCATCGACCGGTTCGCGGTGGCGCCGGTCATCGTGCTCATCGCGCACGACCTGGGCCGCAGCCTTGCGCACACGGTGTGGGTGGCCAGCGCTTACTTCCTCGCCTACGGCGGCGGCCAGCTGCTGTGGGGCATCGCCTCGGACCGGTGGGGCCGCGTGCCGGTCATGCGGGCCGCGCTCCTCGGAGCCGGGGTCGTCGCGCTGTTCGCGTCGTCGCTGTTCATCGGCAGCGGCGTCGCCACATCGCTGGCCGGCCCCGCGGCGCAGGCCGGTCATTGGACGCTGATCTTCGGCGGCGGTGCGGTGGTGGCGGGCGCCCTCGCCGTCTCCGCCGTCGCCGGCCACCGCCGCCAACTGGGACGCAGTTCTCAGCAACGTCGATGGCAGTCAGGCGAGGAGGGCGTCGAGGTGCCGGTCGACGGCGGCCTCCCATTCCTGGGGCCGCTCAAGGTTGGGAAAGTGACCGGCTCCGGCGATCCGCGCGACGCCGCGGCCGTCGCGGACGCCGGCGATCGCGCGCTCGCACATCGCGATGTGGTCGGTGCCGTCGAGCTCCCCGACGATCCCGAGGGTCGGGACGGTGATCTCACTGAGCCGCTCCCACGAGCCGCGCACGACGTCCGGCGGCATGACGCCGGGGCGCACGTGGGTGCTGACGAAATGCTCATGCATGGTCGTCAGCAGCGCGACGACATCGGCGTCGAGATCACCGAGCGCCCGGTGCGGACCGGCGGCGAACTCCAGTTCGGCGGCCATCCACGCGGCGGGGTCACGTGCCTCGACCGCCGCCTGCAGGCGGGCCAAGAGCCCGAGCGCCCACGGGTCCGTGAACGAGGGCTCGTTGGTGCCCGCGCCGCTGAGCACCAGGCCGGCGACGGTCTCCGGGTGCTCCAGGGCGGTGTCGACGGCCGCACCGGCTCCCATGCTGACTCCGATGAGCACGGCGGGACCGCGATCGAGGTGCCGCACAAGCGCGGCGACGTCGTCGCACTGCCGAAAGGCCCGGGTCGGGCTTGACGATGCGCCGTGGGCACGTGCGTCGGGGGCAACGACGTGGGCCCGTCGCGACAGGTGGGCGAGCTCGCGGGCCCACATGCGGCGGTCGACGTAGCCGGCGTGCAGCAGCACCACCGGGGGTTTCGCGGTGTCGCCGGCCTCGACGTACGCGAGGCGACCGTCGGGAACGTCGAGGTAGGCAGTGGTCTGGGTCATCGCGTGTCCCCTCCGGCGCGGTTTGTGGTGGGAGTCGGGCCTGAGTCGGAGGTCGCCGGGTCGACCATCGCGCGGAGCCCGTCGGTGAGCCGAGCGAGCACGCGCACGCAGGCCTCGATGTCGGCGGGATCGAGCCGTGCGGCGATGGCGTCGAGGCGGGTCAGCTCGGCGGCGTGCAGCGCATCGAAGGCCGCGCGGCCGGAGTCGGTGAGTGCCACGAGATGCGAGCGACGGTGCTGCGGATTGGGCCGGGTCTCGACGTATCCCAGGTGCCGGGCCTCGTCGACGATCGCTTGGATGCCCTGCCGGGTGATCCACAGCGAGCGCCCGATCTGCGGCACGGTCTGCGGACCCGCGTCGCGAAGCCGCTCGAGCACCGCCCGCATGGGCATCGTGACGTTCCGGTCGCGGAGCGCGTCGGTGACCGCGTGTGCGGAGTACTGATGCACCGGCCGGATGTGCCGGAGCACCTCGTATAGCCGTTCTGCCCGAGTCACGACAACTAGCCTGTCAACATGACAGGCTAGTTGTCAATAATGGGTCCGGGCCCCGTGCCGCTACCTTTCAGGCGAGCCAGCTCGAGGGGGTGAGGTCGACGGCGTACGGCATCGTGGCGGCCCAGGTCTGGTCGCCGGTCACGCGGGCGAGCAGTTCGTAGGTGTCGGCGCGCAGTTCGTAGGCGTCGAGGGTCAGGCTGTCGGGGTCGACCAGCCAATACGCAGGGGTGGCGGCACGCTGGTAGCGCTCGAATTTCAGGAGTCGGTCGACACCTCGACTGCTGGGCGAGAGCACCTCCACCGCGAGTTCCGGGCGTTCGCGCAAGCCCGTGTCATCGAACTGGTCACGGCGCGCAACGAGCAGGTCGGGTTGGAGCACCGTGCGCTCGTCGAGCACGACGTCCAGTGGCGCGAACAGCGTGACCAGATGTGCCGGGCATCGGGCTCGGAGGGCGTCGTAGAGCCCGGCGAGAACCATCTGGTGCCGCGGCCGCGGAGCGGCGTTCACGACGAGCAGCCCGTCGATGATCTCGTACCGCAGGCCGTCACCCTCGGGGAGCCGGTCGAGGTCGTCCCGGGTCCATTCGCGCCGGCTGTCGAGGGTCGTGACGGTCATGATCTCCATGGTGCCTCCTGGTCGACATGCCGACCAGCCTCACGGATCGCACTGCAGTGACTACGGCGTTCTCGCAGCTCTGTGGATAACCCGGAAAGCTGCCCCCCGAATGACATCGCCCGTGAGAACTGCGTGTCACGGTGAGGACTGCGAGACGAACCGCAGTCCTGATCACGACACGCAGTTCTCAGGGGCGGTGGGCGGCGGGAGTCGGGGTCAGTGGGCGTCGGCGATGCAGAACTCGTTGCCCTCGGGGTCGGTGAGCACGCTCCAGGAGATGCCCCACTCGTCGTGATCGGCGACGTGCGTGGCGCCCAACTCGACGAGACGGGCGACCTCGGCCGCGCGGTCGTCGGTCTCCAGGTCGAGGTGGAGACGGTTCTTCGCGGTCTTGGGCTCGGGCACCGCGAGGAACAGGAACGCCATGTCGTCCTTGACGCGTGGCCACATGCCGATCGCGGCGACGTACTCGTTGGGGCTCTCGTCGACCGGGCGTCCGGTGACCGCCGACCAGAAGGCCGCCAGCGCGGCGGGGTTCGCACAGTCGAAGGTGTAGGTGCGGGGAGTGGAGGTCATCGCGGGCTCCTGGGTTCGTTGGCGTTCGTTGGGGCTGATGCCCCCACTGTCGGCGTTGACACCGTGTGAGGGTCAAGAGTCGCCGGGCGACCCGAGGCGGCCCTCGGGGACGTTCACCGAGAGGCCACTCCCAGGGTCCGCGATTAGGCTGCCCGCATGTCCATGCCCTCATCCGGTCGCCCCGACCCCTCGTCCGGCTCGCGCCGCGAGCGGCCGGTCGCCGGGTCCGCTGCGGGCGCGCCGGACGGACGCTCCCCGGCCTCTCCGGGCGCCCCGGGCGCCCCGGGCTCTCCGGCACGGCCGGGCCCGCGCCGGGCGCGGTGGCCCTGGGTGGTGGCGGCGCTCGCCGCCGTGTGCCTCGTCGTGGCCCTGGCGTTCTTCGTGCCCCGGTTCACCTCCGGTCCGAGCGACGACGAACGCGGCCGCACGGCGGTCGTCACGTCGATCGAGGACATGGGCGAGTTGAAGTCGGCCACGGCGAATCTGCAGGTCATCGTCGAGATGCAGGACAAGTCCGGCAGCAACCTGCCCGACTGGCTGCGCGGCACCCGCACGCTGTTCATCGCGCAGGGATCGGTGGACGCCGTCGTCGACCTGCGCGCGATCAAGCCCGAGAACATCCAGGTCTCAGAAGACGGCAAGACCGCGAAGATCGTGCTGCCGAAGGCCACGCTGTCGCCGGCTCGGCTCGACCCGGAGAAGTCGCGGGTCTACGACACCGATCGTGGGCTGCTCGACCGGCTCCAGGACGCCGTCGGCCAAACCCCCGCCGCCCAACAGGACGTGTACGCCCAGGCCACCAAGCAGCTCGACCAGGCTGCGGCCGCCGACCCCGAGCTGAAGGAACGCGCCGAGCAGAACGCCATCACGACCCTGACCGGCATGCTCAAGGGCCTGGGCTTCGAGAACGTCGAGGTGACGATCGTCGACGGCGGTTCCGCCGTGCAGCCCGGCGACACCTGATCCCCAGGCGCGCGAGGCGATCGCCGGCACCCTTGTGGCCGGCGAACAGGGGCTCATCCGGGGCAGAGACGAAGTTGGCTTACATACTCGTCGGCGCGACGGGCCCGGGCGAGCGCGACCTGCGGCGATGCCACCACGACGGACCCGGCCGGCCGAGTATGTATGCCGACTTCGTCTTCGCTCTGCCGGGCAGTCGCTGATCTGACAGGCTGACGAGCAGCGATCCGGTGCCGAACCCCGGCGCCCCGATCGCCTGCCGCAGCCCGGACGGACGGTGAAGAGCCATGAGCGACAACGAGATACGTGCCATCGAATGGCGTGATGAGCCGGTACCTCACATCCGCCTGCTCGACCAGACCGCGCTGCCCGCGCGGGAGACCTACCTGCAGATCACCACCGTCGACGACCTCGTCGACGCGATCCGCACCCTCGCGGTGCGCGGTGCGCCTGCCCTGGGCGCCGCCGGCGCCCTCGGCGTCGTCGTCGCGCTCGACCAGGCGGCCCACGAGGGCTGGACCGAGAGCCAGCTCGGGGCGCAGATCGACCGGATCCGCGACGCCCGCCCCACCGCGGTCAACCTGGCCTGGGGCGTCGACCGGGTGCGGCCCCTGACCGCCCGCGGCCGCGACGCGGTGCTCGCCGACGCCCGGCGCCTCGTGGCCGAGGACGAGGCCGCCAATCGCGAGCTGTCCCGGCTCGGCGCCGACTGGCTCGGGCACCGCATCGGCCGGGACCGGCTCCGCATCGGCACGCACTGCAACACCGGCGCCCTGGCCACCACCGCGTGGGGCACCGCCTACGGCATCATCCACGAGCTGCACACCCGCGGCGCCCTCGAGCTCGTCTATGCCGACGAGACCCGGCCGCTGCTGCAGGGGGCGCGGCTGACGAGCTGGGAACTGACCCACGACGGGATCCCGCACGTCGTGCAGGCCGACGGCGCCGCGGCCAGCACGATCCTGCGCGGCCTCGTCGACGCCGTCATCATCGGCGCCGACCGCATCGCCGCCGACGGCGACACCGCGAACAAGGTCGGCTCCGTCGCGCTCGCGCTGGCCTGTGCCCGCGCGGGCGTGCCGTTCGTCGTGGCCGCGCCCAGCTCGACCGTCGACCTGGCGACCGCCACCGGCTCCGACATCACGATCGAGGATCGTTGCGGTGAGGAGGTCTTGCTCGTGGCGGGGCAGCGGGTGGCACCCGACGGGGCGCGCGGTTTCAACCCGGCGTTCGATGTCACGCCGCACGACCTCATCGACGCGATCGTCACCGAGCACGGGGTCGTCGAGCCGGCCCGCGAGCCCGACCCCCGTCTCCTGGAACGCATCGCCGCCACGCCCGAACGACTCTGAGCACAGAGCCGCGCGAGATTTTTCGCGACTGCGCGAAAAGGCTTCCGCAGGTGCGGTTTCGACCGATTTTCTAGCGTGGCTCCCTATTCGTTCACAGCTGCGCTTGGTGAACTGGGGCGACGACGGGTACTGCTACCTGGACACGGTGGCACGGCTCGTCTCGACACCTATGGCACAAGGAGAACGCCCATGAGCGAACCGGGTTCGCAGCCCGCCGACGAGCGAGCCGCCGGCGCGGAGGCCGACAGCCGCCCCGAGCGCGGTCCCGAGCCGGGGCTCGAGCGGGCGCTGGAACGGGCGCTGTTCGAGGTCAAGCACGTGGTCGTCGGGCAGGACGACATGGTCGAGCGAATGCTCATCGGCCTGCTCGCCCGCGGCCACGTGCTGCTCGAGGGCGTGCCCGGCGTCGCCAAGACCCTCGCGGTGCGCACCCTGGCGACGGTGGTCGGCGGCAGCTTCCACCGCCTCCAGTTCACCCCCGACCTCATGCCCGGAGACATCGTCGGCACCCGCGTGTGGCGGCCGAGTTCGGAGTCGTTCGACACCGAACTCGGGCCGATCTTCGCCAACCTCGTGCTCGCCGACGAGATCAACCGGGCGCCCGCCAAGGTGCAGTCGGCGCTGCTGGAGGCCATGGCCGAGAAGCAGGTGAGCATCGGCGGCCGCAGCTTCGCGCTGCCCGAGCCGTTTCTCGTGCTCGCCACGCAGAACCCCATCGAGTCCGAGGGCGTGTACCACCTGCCCGAGGCCCAACGGGACCGGTTCCTCCTCAAGGTCGACGTCGACTACCCCACGGAGGTCGAGGAATTCACGATCCTGCAGCGCATGAGCGTCGACCCGCCGCAGGCGCAGGAGACCCTCACCCTCGACGACGTGCGGGCGCTGCAACACGCCGCCGACCACGTGTTCGTGCACCACGCGATCGCCCAGTACGCGGTGTGGCTGGTCATGGCCACCCGGCAGCCGGCGCGCTACGGGCTCGAGGGGCTCGACGGCGTCGTCGAGTTCGGAGCCAGCCCGCGCGCCACCCTCGGGCTCGTCGCCGCGGCCCGTGCCCTGGCGCTGCTGCGCGGCCGCGACTACGTGCTGCCCGCCGACGTCGCCGATGTCGCGGGTGACGTCATGTCGCACCGGCTCGTGCTGACCTTCGACGCCATCGCCGACGGCGTCCGCCCCCGCGACGTCGTGGCCCAGGTGCTGGCCGCGGTACCCGT
>JBDIAM010000202.1:0-6474 GCA_039812445.1 Piscicoccus intestinalis
CGGGAGATGCCCTGGCCGTAGATGATGTCGAACTCGGCCTGCTTGAACGGCGGCGACACCTTGTTCTTCACGACCTTGACGCGGGTGCGGTTGCCGACCGGCTCCGAACCGTCCTTGAGGGTCTCGATGCGGCGCACGTCGAGGCGCACCGAGGAGTAGAACTTCAGCGCCTTTCCACCGGTGGTGGTCTCCGGGGAGCCGAACATGACGCCGATCTTCTCGCGCAGCTGGTTGATGAAGATCGCGGTCGTGCCCGAGCTGTTCAACGCTCCCGTGAGCTTGCGCAGCGCCTGCGACATGAGCCGGGCCTGCAGACCGACGTGACTGTCTCCCATCTCGCCCTCGATCTCGGCGCGCGGCACGAGCGCGGCCACGGAGTCGACGACGATGATGTCGAGCGCCCCGGAGCGGATCAGCATGTCGGCGATCTCCAGCGCCTGCTCACCGGTGTCGGGCTGGGACACCAACAGTGCGTCGGTGTCGACGCCGAGCTTCTTGGCGTACTCAGGGTCGAGGGCGTGCTCGGCGTCGATGAACGCCGCGATGCCCCCGGCGCGCTGAGCGTTGGCCACGGCGTGCAGCGCCACGGTCGTCTTACCGGAGGACTCCGGACCGTAGATCTCGACGATCCGGCCGCGCGGCAGTCCGCCGATGCCCAGGGCGATGTCGAGAGAGATTGCCCCCGTGGGAATCACCTCGATCGGCGGGCGCACATCGTCGCCCAGGCGCATCACCGCGCCCTTGCCGTAGCTCTTCTCGATCTGCGCCATGACAGTGTCGAGAGACTTCTGCTTGTGATCGTTCGCAGCCATCTGCGTCGGCTCCTTCATCGTGTCGTGGGTCCGCCGTCTACCTTCGACCAGGCCCGAGGCCGTCGTGGAAACGGGCTCTGGTCAGACGTTAGGGGTGAGCACCGACAAGGTGCGTGCCGAGCCGATCGGCTGTGGATGACGACACCTGGTCGGACACCCCTGTGGACACAGTAGGCGTACATCTGTTCGATGCCACGGAGGGTCGCGCGCGACACGCCAGGGATTCCGAGGTGTCTCGGTGTACCGCCACGGTTTCCCTGGCCTCGCACCTGTCCGAGACCGGCTGTCTGGTGGACAATCGGCCCATGAGCGACGACGCGAACACGGTGCCCGCGAACCCCGACTCCGGCGACCAGCCTGCGGAGGCCGCCGACCACGCGGTGCCGCAGGGCGCCATCGTCGTCGGCGTCGACGGATCCGAACAGGCGCAGCGAGCACTCGCCTGGGCGGTGACCGACGCGGCGCGGCGCTCGCGCCCGCTCCACCTGCTGTGCGCCCGGGAGTCCTACATCGGCGCGGCCCACCTCGACAGCGCCGTGGAGTGGTCCGACCCCAGCCTCGAAGCCCTCGACTCCAGCAAGGAGGTCACCGATCGGGCGGTCGAGTACGTCCACTCGATCGCACCCGACCTGCCCGTCACCGTGAGCCGGCCTTGGGGTCGACCCGCTCAGCACCTGGTCATCGCGTCGCGGGAGGCCGAACTCGTCGTCGTCGGCAGCCGCGGGCACGGCGGGCTGTCGGCGGTCGTCATGGGCACCGTCTCGCTGCAGACCGCCGCGCACGCGAGGTGCCCCGTCGTCGTCGTCCGCGACGGCCACCCCGAGCACCCGGGCGGACCGCTGCGCATCACCGTCGGCGTCGACGGCTCGCATGACTCGACGCAGGCCGTCCAGTTCGCGATGCGCATGGCCGGCGCCGGAGGCAGCGTCACCCTGGTGCTCGCCTGGTGGCTCGAGGTCGTCAACGGGATGGTCGTCACCACGCCGGAGTCGGAGGGGTGGAAGACCGTCACGGCGAAACACGAGGCGACGCTGGAGAAGTCGCTCGGATCGGCCCGCCAGGAGCACCCCGACGTGCAGGTACACACCCGCATCGAACGCGGCCGCACGGAGGAGGTGCTGCTCGACGCCGTCCAGGGCAGCGACCTCACGGTCGTCGGGAGCCGGGGTCGCGGCGGGTTCTCCGGCCTGTTGCTCGGCTCGGTGAGCCAGCACATGCTGACGGCCGCGCCGTGCCCGGTGGCGGTGATGGTCAACCGTCGCGACGGCTGACCGACTTCCCGCGGCCCCCGGCCCGCTCCGCCCGTGTGACGGACGGTTATTCGGGGTGCTCGACGATCGGTCGGTCGACGCCGAGCCGGCGCTCCGGTGGGATCTGCATCTGCTCGCATACCGCGTGCCACACGCGCCGCGGGGCGATGCCACGGTCCAGGGCCTCGTCGACGGTTGCCCCTGACAGATCGGGCAGGCTCTGGTGCCGCGCGAGCGTGCGCGCGTAGGCGCGTCCGAACTCGTCGTCCATCAGCTGCCAGAACTGGCTCAGTCGCATCAGCCCAGTGAACCACTCGGCGCCCGGCACCTCCGCCCCGACCGAAGCACCCGGTGAAAGGCCAGGTCAGCGGGCTGACGCCGATCTTGTCGGTGGCGAATGGCAGGCTGATCTCGCGACGCCACTCCGGTGTCGCCACCGTCCGTGCCGCCCTCGGTGCGCCTGCCGCGCGCCGTCCGCCGGGCCGGTGAGTTCCGCTCTTCGGGCGAAAGGAGGTCCGCCGCGATGGAGTCACCGACCACGTCCGGCTCGGCCGCCGCATCGAGCGTGCTCGAGCGCTTCTCCCCCGCGACCCGCGCCTGGTTCACCGGCGCATTCGCCGCCCCGACGCCCGCGCAGGCCGCGGCCTGGAGCGCCATCAGCTCCGGCGAACACACGCTGGTCGTGGCGCCCACCGGCTCCGGAAAAACACTGTCCGCCTTCCTTTGGGCGCTCGACCGGCTGCACGCCCGCGCCGCAGGAGACACGCCGGGCAAGCCGTCCCGCCCGCACACTCCCGACTCCGACGCCCACTCCGGCGCCGGCTCCGACACCGGCTCCGACGCGGATCCGGACGCCGACCCGATGCGCGCGTGCCGGGTGCTGTACGTCTCACCACTGAAGGCGCTGGCCGTCGACGTCGAACGCAACCTCCGCTCGCCGCTGGTCGGCATCGGTCAGTCGGCGCGACGGCTGGGGCTGCCCGTGCCGCACGTGCGGGTCGGGGTGCGCTCGGGCGACACCACCCCGCAGGAGCGTCGCGACTTCGCCCGGCGCCCGACCGACATCCTCATCACCACCCCCGAATCGCTGTTCCTGCTCCTCACCTCCTCCGCCCGGGAAGCGCTGCGCGGCGTGGAGACGGTGATCATCGACGAGATCCACGCCGTCGCCGGCACGAAACGCGGCGCGCATCTCGCGGTGAGCCTGGCGCGGCTCGACGAGCTGCTCACGAGACCCGCGCAACGCATCGGGCTGTCCGCCACCGTGCGGCCGGTCGAGGCGGTCGCCGATTTCCTCGCCGGCAGGCAGCCCGTCCGTGTCGTGCAGCCGCCGTCGACGAAGACCTGGGAGTTGTCGGTGCAGGTGCCGGTGCCCGATCTCGGGGAACTCGGCGGTGCACCCGGGGTGGCGTATGCCCCTGACCCGGGTCTGGACTCCGGGTCGGACAGCGGGTTGGACGAGCAGCCGTGGGCGCCGGCGGCCGATCCGACGCAGCGTGCCTCGATCTGGCCACACGTCGAAGAACGCGTGTTGGACCTCGTCACCGCACACCGGTCCACACTCGTGTTCGTCAACTCCCGCCGCCTCGCGGAGCGGCTCACCGCCCGTCTGAACGAGTTGTGGCAGGAGCGGCTTGCGGCGACCGAGGCCGGTCCGACCGATGCCGACATGCGGGAGCCGGTTGACCTCCTGGGATCGGGCGGCGACGAGGCGGGCAGCGTCTTCGCCGGCAACTGGGTGCCCTCGTCCGCACCACCGGCCCAGATGCTCGCCTCGGGCGTGAGCCACGGGGCGAGCCCGGTCATCGCGCGAGCCCATCACGGGTCGGTGAGCAAGGAGGCCCGGGCGGTCATCGAGGACGAGTTGAAGAGCGGCCGACTGCCCGCTGTCGTCGCGACGAGCAGCCTCGAACTCGGCATCGACATGGGGGCCGTCGACCTGGTCGTGCAGGTCGAGTCGCCGCCCACGGTCTCCAGCGCCCTGCAGCGGGTCGGGCGGGCCGGGCACCAGGTCGGCGCCACCTCGCGCGGAGTGTTCTTCCCGAAGTTCCGCGGCGACCTCGTCCAGACCGCAGTCGTCGTCGAGCGCATGCGGGCGGGCCGGATCGAGCAGCTGCACACCCCGGTCAACCCGCTCGACGTGCTCGCGCAGCAGGTCGTCGCGATGTGCGCACTGGACGACTGGGCCGTCGACGACGTGCTGACCCTGCTGCATCGCACGGCTCCGTACGCGAAACTCACGCGGGGGGTGTTGGAGTCGGTCCTCGACATGCTCGCCGGGCGTTACCCCAGCGAGGAGTTCGCCGAACTGCGGCCGCGGATCGTGTGGGACCGCGCCACCGACGTGCTCAGCGGCCGACCGGGTGCGTTACGGCTCGCGGTCACCAGCGGCGGCACGATCCCGGACCGCGGGCTCTTCGGCGTCTTCCTCGCCGGAGGCGGGGGCGCCGGCCGACGCGTCGGCGAACTCGACGAGGAGATGGTCTACGAATCCCGGGTCGGTGACGTCTTCACGCTCGGCACCTCCTCGTGGCGAGTCGAGGAGATCACCCACGACCGGGTGCTGGTCACCCCTGCGCCGGGCGCGCCCGGCCGGTTGCCGTTCTGGCGCGGTGACGGGATCGGTCGCGGCAGCGAACTCGGCCGCGCCGTCGGCGGATTCGTGCGGGAGCTGGCGACCGCCTCCGACGAGGGCGCCCGGGCCCGTCTCACCGACTCCGGCCTCGACGAGTGGGCGGCCGACAACCTGCTCTCGTATCTGCGCGAGCAGGCGGACAGCACCGGAGGGGTGCCCGACGACCGGCACCTGGTGCTCGAGCGTTTCCGCGACGAACTCGGCGACTGGCGGGTCGTCCTGCACTCCCCGTACGGAGCGCAGGTGCACGCCCCGTGGGCGCTGATCATCGGCGCGCGGCTGCGCGAGCGGTTCGACGTCGACGTCCAGGTCATGCACGGCGACGACGGGATCGTGCTCAACCTGCCGGACATCGACATCGACGACCGCGGTGACAACGAGTGGACGGCTCGGCTCGCGGAAGCGATCCTGCCACCGGCCGACGAGATCACCGAGTTGGTGACCGGGCAGGTCAGCGGCTCGGCGCTGTTCGCATCCCGGTTCCGTGAGTGCGCGGCCCGCTCCCTCCTGTTGCCGCGTCGTGACCCGCGCCGTCGCCAGGCGCTGTGGCAGCAACGGCAGCGCGCGATGCACCTGCTGCAGGTCGCCTCCCGGTATCCGCAGTTCCCGGTGGTGTTGGAGGCGGTCCGGGAGTGCCTTCAGGACGTCTACGACGTGCCCGGGCTGCGCGCGCTGCTGGGCGACATCGAGGCGGGCCGCGTGCAGGTCTCCCACGTGCAGACCCCTTCGGCGTCGCCGTTCGCCCGCAGCCTCATGTTCGGCTACGTGGCGCAGTTCCTCTACGAGGGTGACTCCCCGCTGGCCGAGCGCCGGGCCGCGGCACTCGCGCTGGATCCGGGGTTGCTCGCCGAGCTGCTCGGTACCGACGGCGCGCTCGTGCGCGACCTGCTCGACCCGCAGGCCGTGCTCGACGTCGAGGCCGAACTGCAGCACCTCACCGACGAGCGGCGCTGCCGCGGCGCCGAAGACATCACCGACATGCTGCGCCGCCTGGGCCCCTTGACCGCCGCCGAGATCACCGCCCGCACCCGAGCCGAGTCCGCCTCGAACGTCGAGGGCTGGCTGGCCGAGCTCGAGCGGTCGCGTCGCCTCATCGAGGTCCGCATCGCCGGGCGCGCGATGTGGGCCGTCATCGAAGACTCCGGCTGGCTGCGGGACGCACTCGGGGTCGCGTTGCCCGTCGGCATCCCGGAGGCGTTTCTCGACGTCCGCGACAACCCGGTCGCGGCGCTCCTGGCCCGGTTCGCCGCGGGACGCGGACCGTTCACGCCCGCGACGGCAGCCGCCCGTTTCGACCTGCCGGAGGGGGTCGCGCGCACGGCGATCGCCGGTCTCGTCGCGTCGGGTCGACTGGTGGAGGGTCCGCTGCGTCCCCTGGAATTGCGCGGGCCCGACGAGCACGGCGACGACGTGTGCGACGCGGGGGTGCTGCGTCGCCTCAAGCGCCGCTCGCTCGCCGGGCTGCGCGCCGAGCTGGAGCCGGTGTCGCCGCGTGACCTGGCGGTCTTCCTCCCCCGGTGGCAGTCCGTGCCCGGGCGGCTGCGCGGCTACGACGGTCTGCTGCAGGCCGTCGAGCAACTCGCCGGCGCCCGCATGCCCGCCAGCGCCCTGGAGAGCCTCGTGCTCCCCGCGCGAGTCGCCGACTACACCCCGCAACTCCTCGACGAGGCGATGTCGTCCGGGGAGGTGTGCTGGCAGGCCCACGGCTCGATCCCCGGGGGCGATCTGTGGGTGTCGCTGCATCCCGTGGCCACCGCGGAGTTGACGCTGTCGCTCG
>JBDIAM010000203.1:0-6452 GCA_039812445.1 Piscicoccus intestinalis
CTGACGCTGGTTCCGCCGGCGTGCCAGGTCGAGCGGGAGCCTGACGCTGGTTCCGCTCGATCCCAGACCCAGCGGCGAGGCCCGGGCACCCGCGCCAGCCACCGTTCGGACTATCACCGGCTGCGGGAAAAATTCCAGGGAAACCCCGTGACCAGCAGTTTCACGATTCCTCGCACCTGGGATCGGCTCGTGGTGATAGTCCGAGGGGTGTCCACAGGCCTGTGAACAACGTCGAAACGGTTCGTCGCGAGCGCGGGCCCCTCGGCGTCACTCGCGAAGGTCGGCGAAGATCTGTTCGCTGTCCGCGTGCGGCCGGCGGTGACTTGGCGAGTTCAGATGGTGGCCAGGAGGCGCCCGCGAGCCAGGTCCACGGCGCGAACACGCGCCCCGACCAGGGGGGCGTCCGGCACGGCGGCCTGCTGCAGGTGCAACGCGCGGTCCAGACCGAAGGGGTCGAGGCGACGCAACACGGCGCGCAGGTCGTCCAGGAGGCCGTCGGCGCCGGCCCAGGTGCCGCCGAACATCACGGCCTGCGCCTCCAGCAAAACGCGACGGCCGAACTCAGCGCCCCAACAAGGGCTCGATCACCACGCCGCGTCGGCCGCCGGCCAGGGGGGCCTGAACTCTCGTCGACCCGGTGGTCAGATGAGGTGCGCGGGCACGATCCGCACGTCGAACGGCTCGGTGAGCGCCAGCTCTTCGTCGCCGACCGCCCGGCCGACGAGGTCGTAGGCGGGTTCGCCGTCGGCGCCCTCGGCGCCATCGGTCTCCCGCAACGCCCAGGCGGTGATGCTCGGCTCGTCGGGGTCGACGATCCAGTAGTGCGGGCAGCCGGCGCGGCGCAGGCGGTCCTTCTTGACGTGGCGGTCGATCGTGCGGCTGCTCGGCGAGGCGATCTCGACCGCCAGCAGCGGGGCGCCGTCCAGCCCGCGTTGGGCCAGCGCGGCGACGGGAGCGACGAGCAGGTCCGGCTCCATGACGGTGTCGTCGGAGAGTGTGACGTCGAACGGCGCGGCCAGAACCTCCAGTTCGGCGGGGACCGCTCCGATGAGCACCACGCTCAGGCGCATCGATGCCCGCTGGTGCCGCCACTGCGGGGCCGGGCTCACGATGAGCACGCCGTCGATGAGCTCGTACCGGTTGCCGTCGTCCGGCAGGGCGTCGCGCTCATGCCGGGTCCAGACGCGGCGCACCGGCACGGTCGGCACGGTCGGCGAGGTCATGGTGACCATGCTGCCTCCTTCGGTTCACGATGCCCAGCCTCTCGCAGACCCACGCGGGTGGGCTGGAGTTATCCACAGGCGGGCGGGCCTGGGAGAATCGCGGCCGTGCAGTGCGACTACTTCGACGCCGGGGTGTGCCGCTCGTGTTCGGCCATGGGGGTGCCGTACGCGCGGCAGCTCGCCGCCAAGCAGGCGCGCGTGGAGGATCTGCTGGCCGCGTTCGGCGCGTTGGCCTGGGAGCCGCCGCACCCCAGCGTCGAGTCGGGTTTTCGCACGAAGTCGACGATGGTCGTCGGCGGCACCCGCGAATCGCCCACGCTGGGGATCCTCGACCCCGACGGGCACGGGGTCGACCTGTCGGCGTGCGGCCTGCTCGGCCCGGCGACGGCGATCGCGATGCCCGTGCTGCGTGACTTCATCGCGGAGGCCGGGTTGCGGCCCTACGACGTGCCGCGACGCACCGGGGAGCTCAAGTACGTCCACGTCATCGAGGCGGCCGACGGCGGGCTGCTCGTGCGGTTCGTGCTGCGCTCCGAGGGTCAGGTCGGCCGGCTGCGGCGGGCCCTGCCGCGGCTGCGCGAACTGCTTCCGGCCGTGCGCGTCGTGTCGGCGAACCTGCTGCCGGAGCACAAGGCCGTCACCTCCGGGGACACCGAGATCCTGCTCACGGAGACGGGCACGCTGGCGATGCCGGTCGGCGACGCGACGCTGCACGTCGCTCCGGGGGCCTTCGTGCAGACCAACGGGGACGTCGCCGCGGCGCTCTACCGACAGGCCGGCGCGTGGATCGATGCCGAGCTCACCCGCCCGCGCGGTCGGGCCGACGCCGAACCGGGCCGACGCGCGCCGGCCCGGCCCGAGCCCGCCTCCGTGCTCGACCTGTATTGCGGCGTGGGCGGATTCGCCCTCCACGCGGCGGGGCCGGGGCGCGCCGTGCACGGCGTGGAGATCAGCGAGCAGGCGGTCGCGTCCGCGCGGCGCAGCGCCGCCGAGGCGGGCGTCGGGGCCACCTTCGATCGCGGCGACGCCACCGACTACGCGCTGTCGCTGACGTCGCCGCCGGACCTGGTCATCGTCAACCCGCCGCGACGCGGTCTGAGCGCGCGGCTCGCGGCCTGGCTGGAGTCGAGCGGGGTGGGCGCGGTCGTCTACAGCAGCTGCAACCCGGTGACGCTGGCCCGCGACCTGGCCGCCATGCCCACCCTGGAACCGGTGCGCGCCCGGCTGTTCGACATGTTCCCCCAGACCGACCACGCCGAGGTCCTCACCCTCCTGCGCCGCCGCTGAACCCCTCGCTCCCCCCACCCCCCACGTGGCCGAAGGCTGCCCTTTCGGTCGAGGGCTAGCACTGCAGTAGGAGCCCTCGGCCGAAAGGGCAGCCTTCGGCCGGAGACGGGGTGGTGCGGGGGCGGGGCGCAGCGCGGCGACGGAGTTCGTGCGCCACACCTGTTGTCATGGATGTAGTAGATCTACTACATTCATGAGTATGTCAACCACCTTCGACAGCGGGACACCGGCGGGCTTGGGCCGCCTGGCCATCGAGGCGCGCGACCTGCGGATGAGCTACGGATCCACCGAGGTGCTGCGAGGTGTCGACCTGCGCATCGGAGCCGGCGAGGTCGTCGCGTTGCTCGGGCCGAACGGCGCCGGCAAGACGACGACGATCGAGATCCTCGAGGGCTTTCGGGCCCCTTCGAACGGACACGTGCGCGTGCTCGGTGTCGACCCGATCCGCGGCACCGACTCCTGGCGCGCCGACCTCGGCGTCGTGCTCCAGTCGTGGCGCGATCACAGCCAGTGGCGGGTCCGTGAGACCCTCGCGCACTTCGCCGACTTCTACCGGCCCTACTCCACCGCCGAGCGCGAGCGACCCTGGCCCGTCGACGACCTCATCGAGCGGGTCGGCCTGCCCGGCAAGGAACGCCGCCAGATCAAGCAGCTCTCCGGCGGCGAACGACGCCGCCTCGACGTGGCGATCGGCCTCGTCGGCCGGCCCCGGGTGCTCTTTCTCGACGAGCCGACCGCGGGCTTCGACCCGCAGGCGCGCCGCGACTTCCACGACCTCGTGCGCGACCTCGCCGATCTCGACGTGACGATCCTGCTCACCACCCACGACCTCGACGAGGCCGAGAAGCTCGCCGATCGCATCCTCGTGCTCGCCGCCGGCCGCATCGTCGCCCAGGGCTCCCCCGACGATCTGCGTCGCGGGATCGGCACCACGACGGAGGTGCGGTGGGCCCGCGACGGCGCGACCCACGTGCACGCCACCGACGACCCGGCCGGCTACCTGCGCGAGGTGCTCGGCGCACCCGGCGGCCCGTTCACCGACCTGGAGGTGCGCCGCGCCAGCCTCGAGGAGGCCTACCTGAACATCGTCCACCGCGTCGAGTCCGGTGCGGGACTCGACGCCGCCCAGGCCCAGGGGCTGCTTCTGCGCCCCGTCCCCACCGAGGAGTCCGTCCGATGAGCAGCCCGACCCCGACCACATCCTCGACAACGCCCTCGACGACACCCGGCCGCTGGGCGGCGATCCTGCGGGGCGCCGCACGGCAGACCCTCATCGAGCTGCGGGTGCAGTTGTTCTCCCCGATACTCGCGAGCTGGCTGTTCCTGCCGGCCATGGGCCTGATCGTCCTGTTCTTCCTGCGTGACCTGCAGGTGCCTGGCAGCGACGTGAGCGTGGCTCAGCTCGGCATCCCCGGCATCCTCGTCATGTCGCTGCTCAGTTCCGGGTTGCTCGGCATCGCCGGACAACTGCTCACCGAACGCGACGACGGCACACTGTTGCGTGCGAAAACGGTGCCGGGTGGCATGAACAGCAGGCTCATCGGAGACGTCGCGGTGAACATCGGCACGGCCCTGGGCCCGATGCTCATCCTGCTCGCCCTGGCCTCGGTGCTCGTCCGCGGCGTCCTACCGACCGACCTGGGGTCCTGGTGGACGCTGCTGTGGGTGAGTCTGCTCGGCCTGCTCGCCGCGTTGCCGTTCGGCGCGATCTGCGGCGCGATGCTGCGCAGCCCGATGCTGCTGTGGACGGTGGCCCTCGCCGCGTACGGCCTCCTCGCCATGAGCGGGGTGTTCTACCCGGTGCAGGCGATGCCGTCGTGGGTGCAGGCGGTCGCGCAGCTGCTGCCCGTCTACTGGATCGGCCTCGGGCTGCGACACGCGATGCTGCCCCCGGAGGCGGTGGCCCTGGAGATCGGGGAGTCCTGGCGCGTGCTGGAGACGGTCGCGATGCTCGGCGGGTGGGCGGTGCTCGGTCTGGCGGTGGCGCCGATCGCGCTGCGCCGGATGGCGCGTCGGCAGTCGGGGTCGCTCGTGGCCGCCGCGCGCGAGCGGGTACTGTCGCAGGGCTACTGAGGCGGAGGACATGGCCGAGCAGATTCACAACCGGATCGCGATGCTGCGCGCCGAACGCGGCGTCTCCCGGAGGCAGCTCGCCGACGCCCTCGGTGTGCACTACCAGACGATCGGCTATCTGGAACGCGGCGAATACGCCCCGAGCCTGACGCTGGCGCTGCAGATCGCGGAGCACTTCGGGGTGCCCGTGGAGGTCGTCTTCTCGCTCCGCGAGTTCCCGCGGCTCGGCTCCGGACAGGCCGGCTGAGCCTCACCCGCCGCCCCCTTTGGCCCAAGGCTGCCCTTTCGGTCGAGGGCTAGGGTTGCAGGACGAGCCCTCGACCGAAAGGGCAGCCTTCGGCCGACTGGTGACGGGTGACGGGTGCCGGGCGCGTGGCGGGTGGGCGGGGCGGGCGGAGCTTGTCGGTGCTCGCCGATAGAACCGGGGGCATGAGCGAACCAACACCGACCACGCCCCAGACGCCCGAGGCCCGGCTGCGCCGGCCGCCGCGGATCGTGCTCGACTATCCCGTCTTCGACACCGCGCAGCCGGCCCGCGACGCCCGGTTCTGGGCCGACCTGCTGCACGGCGTCGTCTCCCGCGACGAGCCCGACTGGCACGAGGTGACCTACGGCAACGGCGAACGGCTGTGCTTCCAGCTCGCGCACACGCACGCCTCGCCCGACTGGCCGCACGGGCAACAGCAGCTGCACCTGGACTTCGTCGTCGATCCCGACGCCGTGTCCGCCGCGCACCGGCACGCCCTCGCGGTCGGCGCCCGCCTCCTGCACCCGCACGACGAGTCCGACATCGGTGCCGCGGAGTCGGGCTTCATCGCCTACGCCGACCCCTCCGGCCACCCCTTCTGCCTGTGCTGGAGACAGTGACGCTGGAGACAGCGAGGCCGCAAACAGTGAGGCCGGAGACAGCGAGGCCGCGCGCGCCCTCAGGCACCCCGCGGCGGGAGCAGCTCGCGCATCGCGGGCAGGTTGAAGAAGTCGGCGGTGGCGTAGGCGTCGGGGTTGCCGCCCGACGGGTCGGCGCCGGCCGCGAGGAGCGCGCGCACGTTGGTCTCGGACTGGCGGAAGACCGCGGCGACGAGCGCCGTCTGGCCGCGCTCGTTGACGCGTTCGGTGTCGGCGCCGCGCGCGAGCAGGCCGGCGACGAGGTCGTCGCGGCCGTAGTACGTCGCGAGGATGAGCAGGGTGTCGTGCTTGGGGTCCGTCAGGTTGGGCGGCAGCCCGGCGTCGACGAGCTGCAGCAAGGCCGGGTCACCCGCGCGTGCCATGTCGAAGGTGGAGTGGAGGAACTCCAGTTCCTCATCGGTCAAGTCGCCCGTCGGGGAGGTCTCGTCAGTCATGGTTCTCCTATTGTCCCGTCGGCGCCGCCCGACGATCCGCTGCGCCCACTGTTCCGGTGCCGGCCGTCGCGCCGACTCGTACCCTCCCGCCGATGCCGGCGGTCCCGCCGATTCCGGCCGTCGCGCCGATTCCGGCCGTCCCCGTCGGCGCCGTCCATCGCGCAGACTCCGTCCGTCGGGCAGCTGCCGACAGCGCGCGACTACCGCGACGCCAGCGGCCGGCCGCGCCCATCCGCTCCGGATTCGCCACCCGACTCGCCCCTCGACTCGCCACCCGACTCGGGCGGCCGGGTCTGCGGTCCGGGCTCGCTCGGCGGCGCGCCGGCCTCCTGCGCCGGAGCCTGATCCACGGCCCCGGCGTCGACGCCCGCGGGTGCCTCGCGCTCGACGTCGACGTGGGCCAGCAGCTCGTGCCACGTCGACAGCTTCGTGCGGGCCCTCCCCAGGCTCTCGCCCCGGGAGACCTCCGCCGCGTCGATCGAGCGCCAGTCCGCCAGCGTGCTCGGGGCGTGCCCGCGCCCGCGCAGCA
>JBDIAM010000204.1:0-6431 GCA_039812445.1 Piscicoccus intestinalis
CACACGAGGTGATGGTGGTTGTCGCCGGTGTGCAGTTCGTAGAGGGCGGGGGAGCCGGCGGGCTCGATCCGGCGCACGATCCTCGCGTCGGTCAACGCGTGCAGCACGTCGTAGATCGCCTGGCGGCTCACCTTGCCGAGGCGCATCCGCACCGCGGCCGCGACGTCGTCGGCGTCGGTGTGCGGGTGACGGTACAGCTCGTCGATGACGGCCGTGCGCGGCCGGGTCACGCGCAGCTGCGCGTTCCGCAACAGAGCTGCGGCCTCCGGTGGCGTCGTCGTCATGGCCACAGCCGATCATGGAATCTGGATCGGGTCAAGACAAAGGGCTGTCTCAGGATGAGGCCTTCGAGGCGGTGTCGCCCCCCGCCTATCCTGGGTCGGTGCCCGACCAGACCCCCCGTCCGCCCCGGTCCCGCCGGCCGCGCGGACGTCGGGGGGCCGGCCAGAGTTCCCAGGGCCCGCAGAATCCCCAGGGCCCGCAGAATCCCCGGCGCGAGGAGCACCGGGCGGCCCGGGCCGCGGCGCGCGCCATCCGGGAGGCGGCCCGGCGCGAGGCCGCCGCGGGTCTGGACATCACCTTTCCCGACGACCTGCCGGTCAGCGCCCGCCGCGACGACATCGCCGCGGCGATCCGCGATCATCAGGTCGTCGTCATCGCCGGCGAGACCGGCTCCGGGAAGACGACGCAGATCCCGAAGATCTGCCTCGAGCTGGGCTACGGGGTCGCCGGGCAGATCGGACACACCCAGCCCCGGCGCATCGCGGCCCGCTCCGTGGCCGAGCGCATCGCCGACGAACTGGGCGTCGAACTCGGCCGACAGGTCGGCTATCAGGTGCGATTCACCGACCACTCGACCCGCGACACCCTCGTCAAGGTGATGACCGACGGCGTGCTGCTCAACGAGCTGCAGCGCGACCGCGACCTGCGCCGTTACCAGGTCATCATCATCGACGAGGCCCACGAACGAAGCCTCAACATCGACTTCATCCTCGGCTACCTCAAGCAGCTGCTGCCGCGTCGCCCCGATCTCAAGGTCATCGTCACCTCGGCCACCATCGATCCCGAGAAGTTCGCGAATCACTTTGCGCAGCACGGCAAGCCGGCGCCGATCGTGGAGGTCTCCGGGCGCACCTACCCCGTCGAGATCCGGTACCGGCCGCTCGTGCGCCAGCAGCGGTCCGCCAAGCCCGGGGGCGCGCTGGAGGACGTCGAGATCGACCAGGTCACCGGCATCGCCGAGGCCGTCGAGGAACTGTGGACCGAGACCGGCTCCGCCGACCGGGCCCGCGACGGCGGTGGCGAGGACATCCTCGTGTTCCTCTCCGGCGAGCGCGAGATCCGCGACGCCGCCGACACCCTGGCGGGCCTGGACCTGCCCGGCACGCAGATCCTGCCGCTGTACGCCCGGCTGTCCGCCGCCGAGCAGCACCGCGTATTCTCCCGGCATTCCGGGCGGCGGGTCGTGCTCGCCACCAACGTCGCCGAGACCTCGCTGACCGTGCCCGGCATCCGCTACGTCGTCGACGCCGGCACCGCCCGCATCTCGCGCTACTCCCAGCGCACCAAGGTGCAGCGGCTGCCGATCGAGCCGATCAGTCGGGCCAGCGCCGCCCAGCGCTCGGGTCGATGCGGCCGCGTGGCCGACGGCATCGCGATCCGGCTCTACAGCGAGGACGACTTCTCGCAGCGCCCGGAGTTCACCGATCCCGAGATCCTGCGCACCAACCTCGCCAGCGTCATCCTGCAGATGACGAGCCTGGGCCTGGGCGACCTGAGCCGGTTCCCGTTCGTCGACCCACCCGACTCCCGGATGGTCACCGACGGCGTGCGGCTGCTGCACGAACTGAACGCCATCGACCCCGACGAACGCGACCCGCGCCGCCGGCTCACGCCCGTCGGGCGGCGGCTGGCCCGGCTCCCGGTCGACCCGCGGCTGGCCCGCATGCTCCTGGAGGCCGACCGGCTCGGGGTGCTGCCCGACGTCGCCGTCGTCGTCGCGGCCCTGTCGATCCAGGACGTGCGCGAGCGCCCCGTCGAGAAGCAGGCCCAGGCCGACCAGCAGCACGCCCGGTTCCGCGACGAGCACTCCGACTTCGTCACGCTGCTGACCCTGTGGCGGTACGTGCGCGACCGGCAGCGCGAGCTGTCCGGCAGCGCCTTTCGCCGGATGTGCCGCGACGAGTACCTGCACTACCTGCGCATCCGCGAGTGGCAGGACCTCGTCACCCAGCTGCGGCACGCGACCAAGGATCTCGACCTGCACTGGGAGAAGCCGGCGCGCGGGGCGCCGATCGACGCGCAGTCGGTGCACCGGGCCCTGCTGGCCGGGCTGCTCAGCCAGGTCGGCCTGCGCGACCCCGAGCGCCGCGACTACCTCGGAGCCCGGGGCGCCCGGTTCGCGATCCAGCCCGGCTCCACGCTGTTCCGCCGGCCGCCCGACTGGGTGATGAGCGCCGAGCTCGTGGAGACGACCCGGCTGTGGGCCCGGGTCAACGCGGTCACCGACCCGGCGTGGGTCGAGGAGGCGGCGGCGCACCTGGTCAAGCGGCAGTACAGCGAGCCGCGGTGGAGCCGCAGCCGGGCCGGGGTCGTCGCCGACGAGCGGGTCACGCTCTACGGCATCCCGCTCGTCGCCGGCCGCCGGGTCGCCTTCGGCGCGATCGACCCGCAGACGAGCCGCGACCTGTTCATCCGGCACGCCCTCGTCGAGGGCGACTGGGACACCCCGCACCGGTTCTTCCACGACAACCGCAAGCTCATCGACTCCCTCGCCGAGCTGGAGTCGCGGGCCCGGCGCCGCGATATCCTCGTCGACGACGAGACGCTCGTCGACTTCTACGACGAGCGACTGCCCGCCGAGATCGTCTCCGGCGCCCACTTCGACTCCTGGTGGAAGAGGGCGCGGCGGGAGAACCCCGACCTGCTCACGTTCACCGAGGAACTGCTCGTCAACGAGGCGGCCGCCGAAGGGGTCGACCACGACGCCTTCCCCAGCGTGTGGGAACAGGGCGACCTGCGGCTGCGGCTGACCTACCAGTTCGAGCCGGGCACCGACGCCGACGGCGTGACCTGCCACATTCCCGTCGAGCAGCTCAACCAGGTGCGCGACGAGGGCTTCGACTGGCTCGTGCCCGGCATGCGCGAGGAGCTCGCGGTGGCGCTCGTGCGCTCGCTGCCGAAGGCGACCCGCAAGAACTTCGTGCCCGCCCCCGACCGGGCCCGCGCGGCGCTCGCGCAGGCCGACCCGGCGAACGGGCGGCTCGTCGACGAACTCGCCCGCGGCCTGTACATCGCGACCGGCCACCGGGTGCCGCCCGGGGACTGGAACCTCGACGCCGTGCCCGACCACCTGCGGATGACGTTCCGCGTCGAGGGGCCGAGCCCGCAGGGAGCCCGTGCTGGTCGTGGTGGTCGCGGCAATCACGGGCGGCGCGGACGCACGGTGCTCGGCGAGGGCAAGGACCTGCCCGCGCTGCAAGAGGCCCTCGCCGGCTCGGTGCGCTCGACGATGGCCAAGGTCGCCTCCGACGCCGGGATCGAGCGGGCCGGCCTGACCGGCTGGGACCTGGCCGAGCTGCCGGCCACCTTCGAGCGGCGCCGCGGCGACCGCGTCGTGCAGGGTTTTCCCGCGCTCGTCGACGAGGGCACGAGCGTGGCGGTGCGGGTGCTCGCCACCCCGGCCGAGCAGGAGGCCGCCACCCGCGCGGGCGTGCGCCGGCTGCTGCTGCTCAACACCACCGTGCCGTGGAAACGGATCCTCGGGCTCTTGACCAATGCGCAGAAGCTCGCCCTCGGCAACAACCCGCACGGCAGCGTGCCGGCGCTGCTCGACGACGTGCTCGCCGCCGCTGTCGACGAGATCGTCGCCGGGATCGTCGACGGAATCGTCGACGAGCGCCCCGCCGGAGCCGGGCCGGTGCGCACGCGAGCCGACTTCGACGCCGCGCTCGCCGCCGTCCGCCAGCGCATCGTGCCGACCGTGCTCGACCTCGTCGAACTCGTGCACCCCACCCTCGACCGGGCGCTCGCCGTGCGACTGCGGCTCGACCGGCTCACGGGCACCGCCGCGGCGCCCCTGCGCGACGACGTGGCCGCCCAGCTCGACGAACTCATCCACCCCGGCTTCGTCGCCGACACCGGGGCCGCCCAGCTGCGCCGGCTCCCGACCTATCTCGCGGCGATGCTCGAACGCCTCGAGAAGGCGCCGGAGGATCTGCGGCGTGACGCCGCGCGCCGCGAGACGGTCGCCGGCGTACGCGAGGAGTACGACCGGCTCCTGGAACGGCTGCGTCCCGGTGAGCGGCGCGCCCGAGACGTCGTGCAGCTGCGCTGGATGATCGAGGAGCTGCGGGTCAGCCTGTTCGCGCAGCGCCTCGGCACCGCCTACCCCGTCTCCCCGAAACGGATCTTCACCGCCATGGACCGCGTCGAGGACGCGCACGGAGTCGGGTGAAGACCGCCCCGCCGGCCGCCGGGAGTGGCACGGTGGGGGATGCGGACCGACGGGTGCGGCGAGGCCCGGTCGGCGTGCCGATCTCGTCAGCGAGGTCGCCGCGCACGGCGGGCCGCGATGTGGACCGCGCGGGTGGCGGTGGGAACATCGACCCCGCGCACCGGCGTTGACGACCGAGGCCGACGGCGAAGGAGGAGACCGTGATCGATCCGAACGGGCTGTTCCGTCTCGAGACGGACATCGACCCGGCGCAGGCGACGGCGCCCGTGCTCGTCGTCGCGTTGGGCGGGTTCTTCGACGCCGGCTCGGCGCAGGGCCTCGTCGTGCGCCACCTCATGGCCCGTCTCGACCACCAGGTGGTCGCCACCTTCGACATCGACCAGCTGCTGGACTACCGCGGTCGCCGGCCGGTCATGACCTACCGGGCCGACCACTGGTCGGACTACGACGACCCGATGCTCGCGCTCTACCGCATGGTCGACGAGGACGGTCGCCCGTTCCTGCTGCTCAGCGGGCCGGAACCGGACTACCAGTGGGAGCGTACGACGGAGGCGGTGCGCCGGCTCATGCTGCTGCTGGGCGTGGAGCGGGTCGTGCACGTGCACGGGATCCCGATGGCCGTGCCGCACACGCGACCGATCGGCGCCTCCTTCCACGCCGCGCGGCCGGAGCGCCGCGAGGGTCACCGCCCGGTCATCGGCACCGTCAACGTGCCCGGCTCCCTGGCCTCGCTCATCGAGTTGCGGGTCGGGGAGGCCGGCGGCGATGCGTTCGGGTACGCGGTGCACGTGCCGCACTACCTCGCCCAGTCGGACTACCCGCCGGCCGCGGTCAAGGCGCTGGCCTGCCTCGCCGAATACACCGGGTTGCGGGTCGACGACCAGGCGTTGCGGGAGGCCTCCGACGAGACCCTGCAGGTCGTGGCCTCCGAGTTGGAGGGCTCGCCCGACGCCGCCGAACTCGTGGCCACGCTGGAGGAGCAGTACGACAGCCACACCGACGAGCCCTCGCCGGCCGAGGCGCTGCTCGACTCCGACGGCAAGGTGCCGACCGCCGACCAGCTCGGCGAGGAGTTCGAGGCCTACCTGCGCGAGGAGACCGGCAAGTAGCGCGCTGGCGTCGCGGCGCGCACCCGCCCGGCTCACACCTGCGTGTAGCGGGCCCGGAAGAAGCTGTAGACGCCGTAGCCGGCGATGCCGATCGCGACGGCCCCGAGGAGCCACGGGCCGAACGGTTGCTCGACGATCCACGTCAGCGCGCCGCCCATGCCGGTGGATTCGGAGGCGTCCTTGCTCACCGCGGCGAGCGCGAACAGGCCGCCGACGATCACGAGGGCGATGCCCTTGGCGATGTACCCCACGATCCCCGCGTACTCGGCCACGTCGCCGGGGTCCTGCACGAGGTCGTCGAGGAACGAGCGCCGGGCGCCTTTGACGACGTGGTAGACGCCGACGCCCACGACCACCAGACCGATGAGGCCGACGAGCACCATGCCGCCGGGCAGACGCAAGATGTCCTGGGTCGTCTGTACCGACTGCTCGCTGCTGCTCGTGCCCTGGCCGCGCGCGATGGCCGCCGCCGTCCAGGCCAACGCGAGGTAGACGATCGCCTTCGCGGCCGCCTTGACGCGGCTGAACACCGCCTCCTTGCCGCTGCCGTGCCAGCCGCCGACGGACTCGGTGAGCTGCCACAGCGCGAGCCCGACGAATCCCACGACGAGCACCCACAACAGCGGCTTGCCCCAGGGCTGGTCCGCGAGCATCGCCAGCGCCCCGGACTGATCGGCCGCCACGCGGGACGCGCCGAGCGCGATCTGCAGCGCCAACCACGCGATGAGCAGGTGGATGAGGCCGCTGGCCGCATAGCCGACGCGGGCGGCGGCGCGCACCACCGGGTGATCGTTGGCGTCCCGCGCTCCCCGCTGTGCCTTCTGGACGACGTCCTCGGCCCCCATGATGTGTCCTTTCTCACCGGC